>NZ_JBEONP010000085.1:0-9571 GCF_040544435.1 Undibacterium sp. GrIS 1.2 | reverse complement strand
TTAGTTTGTCTCTATCCATTACAATATTCATCGGTCAATTCCTCGGGTGAGGTTAATAGGCCGTGGACATTTACACAAATTTATTTACAGGCTCGAAAAACACCTTGTAACGCTGTCAAATAATGCACAAATAGCAATTGCTCGCTATGAGTTTTTGATATTTCAGCCGTCAATTTAGAAAAAAGACATTTACCGGTCAATGAGGCAACGTCAATTTGATCCACTCGGCAGTTTTCTGCAACCCATCTTGCAAATCAAAGACTATTTGCCAGTTCGCTTGTAATTGCAACTTACTAGAGTCGAGAATGTTGCTACGTACATCGACAGCCCGAGCATCAACATGACTGACTGTAACATCGAGATTCAGACTTAATCGAATTGTTTCAATTAGCCCAATTATTGACGTTCCTTGCCCAGTACCTACATTATAAATTTCTCCGGATGTACCGTGGAACGCTGCATTCATAATGCCGGCAATAGCATCATCGATGTATATATAATCTCTGACGTTTGAACCATCACCCCAAATTTCAATTTTTTGATTTGTTATTGTTTTGTTAACTAATGTAGCAACAATACCTTGTCCCTTGTTAGGATCTTGCCAAGGTCCGTAAGGATTTCCGAGTCGTATTGTGACATAGCTGGTTTTATGTAATCTCTTGTAAAGCTCAAAGTATCTCTCGATCGAGAGTTTTACCAATCCATAAGAGCAAATAGGTTCTGTTGGACTTGACTCATTTATACATTCAGCATCTTTTTGGCCATATACCGTACCACCAGAAGACAAAAAAATCCATTGAATAGCATGATCTTTAGTTTGCTCTAGATAATTAATCGTAGTTACTAAATCGAGAGAAACCTCTTTTGCAGCGCTCAACGTATTCGTGCTTGGCCTACAAGAACTCACTAAGTGAAATACATAAGCGTCATTCAACTCTGCAATCAATTCTGTCGAAGGATGTACAAAATCTCCCAGAATAGTTTTTACATCCTCAGGCCAATGGCTTGAGCTAACCTGATCGAAGCAAGTCACGTCAAATCCGGCTTTACTTAAGGCGTTTGTAAGGTTAATTCCCAAAAAACCTGCGGCACCTAAAATGACTGCTTTGTTATATTTTTTTTCTGAAAAATTCATTGATTACTTATACTTTTGCTCATCGGAATATCAAAATACCTATGGAGATATTCTCGATATCGTTCTGCTTTAACCAAGGCAACGTTACTGGGTTCAACTAGTGATCTGGCTATCTTCTGCAAATTACATACCTCTTCGAGATGCCTTGTGACGTTAAGTGAAGTGGTTACACTGCGTTGATGACGTCTATGCGTGTTTAAAGATCGGTGTTCAAAGTACACTTTTCCGTTTAACAAAATTTTCAAATAAAGCAACCAATCACCTGCCACAGTGTAATCATATAGGTCTCCATCTATTTCATCAAAAACCTTCCTTAAGGATTCTCGTTTAAATACTGCACCGCTAACATTTGGAATCGTATTCTTAATACTTAGCGCCTCTGCTATTTCTACTTTTCCATCTGTTTGATAACTCTTTTCCCATTTAGAAGAAATGTCACGAGTATAGTCTAAGTAATTATTTGCCAACACCCTTCCTTCCTCATCAATTTGTTTCGATTGAGAAAATGCCATCACCACTGATGAATCAGTAAATGCTGAGGTTAGAGACTCTAAGAATTCAGGCTCAGCCAAGTCATCTGCTTCTGCTATCCACACTAAATCACCCTTTGAAAGAGAAATACCTTTCTCCCATTGCCTGAACACAGATCCAGAATTTAGTTCATTTTTTACCAACAAATTATCGAATTTACATTTATTCAAATATCCTTCGATTACCTGTTCGCTTCTATCGGTAGACGCATCATCCAAAACTATCAGTTCATAAATTGGAAACTGTTGATTAACAATACTGTCCAGTCTCATTTTTAAATACTGAGCATAGTTAAAATTTGGTACCACCACGGAGACCCGAGGCAAACCATTCAGGTGATGAACCAAGTCAATTGCGTACTGCCTTAAAGATGGACCCCCCCTACTTTGGGTTTTATGATCTCTGTCCAACAAAGCATTTACCTGCCGGCAAAAATCACTGGTATCAAAATCAATGTGATTTGCAATGCGTCCACCTTGTTCGAGAATAAATTCCTCTGTTCCTGAAGCTCCTTTAAATGCGACCACTGGAACACTAACCTCTGCAGACTCAAGAACAACGTTTGGAAAAGGATCTTCTCTTGAAGTAAGTGCGTAAACTGATGCTGCAGCATAATAAGCCATTGGATCTCTGACAAAACCAGTAAAAATAATTTTGTCTGATAGATCCAGCTGTTTCACTTTAGCCTTAAGCTTTTGCTCAAAACTTATTTCCGCATGCCCCACCCAAATAAATACAACGTTTGGCAAAGTGTGAATTATATTATTTGCAATATCAATAAAAAAATCAGCTCCTTTGCGCATATCCATAAAACCTATCGATAACACAATCTGCGAATTTTCAGGCAACGAGTGCTTAAGACATATTTCTCGATGCGCTTCACTTTTATTATCTTTATAGGGATTTTTTCTCAATACTCCTTGAGGTTGTATCAATACCTTTTCCGTCGATACGGGTGCGATCTCACAGAAAAGCGTATGTACAATAGATGCCGGAAAAACTACCTTATCGGCTAAATGTGCAATTATTCTCGCATTCTCATCCTGTTTCATTTCGCGGATAATCCCTGGCATTTCATGGATCAAACTCAATACTTGAAATCCTGTTGATTTCAATAGTGGCAGAATACTTCCGCAAATAACAGTGCTAGTGATTGCGTCAATTGTGCCGCACGCGTTTAACTTCCTCAAAAAATCATGAACAACTTTAGGGGGTTGTTTTTTTGCGTTAAAGGTAGGACTAATTTTGTTAAACTCTTCAAATAAACTCCCACCATCAAGCGCTAATATTGCAATTAAAAATCCACTCTCCTTCAATTGTCTAGCTATTTCAAGAATTAAAAATTGGGCACCATGGGGATGGCAATCGTGCGTCACTATCAGGATAGCCTTACTTTGGGACGAGGTTGTCTTAGTAATTGCATCGCGCGTAGCCTGCAAATATGCATATCCATATCGCTGATCCGGCTCTAAATGCGCGCCCTCAGCCCATTCATTCCATGCGTTGATAAATATAAGACGCTCATCTTGCTTACTTTGATACCTTAAAGTGTTCCGAATAGCGTTTTCTAACCAACGTTGATATTGTGCTGGGGTTGAATGTTGAAAAACAGTTGCGTTATTTTTTCGCCTAGCCGTGTTATCCCACGAAGGACAGACACCACGAAAAAGTGTGTAATCCGTTTGTTTATAAGCCTCGCTTCTAGAAAGAAATATTCTGGAATCGTATACGGTACCGGAAAAATCATTATTCAGAAGTTGAACAGTATGAGTAATGTCGGGCGGTGACGAGTTGTTAGGAGGAAACTCGATTGCAGCATCGAAATCGTAGACAGTAGGATCTTCAACTTCAAATGATTGTGTATAAGCCAAATAAATCTCACCAATATCATTCTCTTTACACCACACACGCCAACGAGCAACCGTTTCTTTTGGTGATGGTAACAGACCTGGTCGGTAGACAATTAGCAGAGGTTTACCGTCTATACGAATATATCGTGCATCGCTCATGTATCGTGCTACATGTTCGATGAACGCAATGTCATCTTCAGGACTATGTTGCTGCTGAATCAACATCTCTTGATCCAATCCATCCCAACGTCGACTCCAATTCTCATTCGCCCAGCACAAGCAAAATGGCAGATCTAGCGATCTATCATTCAGGTAATTTTCTATCGGTTTTTCAAGTAAACGGGTTCCACCAAACCAATAAAAATAGAAACAAAATCCCTCAACTCCGTAGAGCTTTGCCAACTCTATTTGGCGTCGTTGAACTGATCTATCTAGCAAATCGTAATAACCAAGTTCGCCCGGAACATGTGGTTGATAGTGGCCTTCAAATTGAGACTGGGCGGGTTTAACGTTCGCCCATTCAGTAAACCCCTCACCCCACCATGCATTATTTTCAGGTATTGCGTGAAACTGCGGCAAATAAAAACAAATGAGTTTCACCTGTTTTTTTTGCAACGGCTCAGCCTCTAACAGAGGTACATAAGTTGCAATATCGTTTGCGCCATCAGTTAATTCAGCACTAATTAGCAAGGATGCATAGTTTGCCAACCCAGCGTGCACCGGGTCTGAATTAACCCAATGACGATAGCGACCAAATAAAGATGGAAAACTGCTGATTAAGGCACTTTTTAACATGCCTTTCCACTTACGGGGCAAAGGAAATATTCGCCAAAAAAAACTAAATACATCAAATATGATTGTTTGCAACGCCCCCAAAATACCGATTTTCAATTTACGGTTAATGTAGCGAAAAGGCTTGGTAATAATCCAAGAGCGGCTATCCAAAATTCTTTGCAAAATGACTTCTTTTTCAGTAAGTTGTGTTCTTAATTCTTCAGAAATTTTTGTTAATTCTTCAGAAATTTTTGTGCGCTTACTCAACTCTTCTTCAAGCGCCTGGATATGAGTATTTTGTTTTAATGCTGCTTCTGTTTGGTCAATAATTATTTTTTGAGTTATTTTTTTTTGTTTATTCCAAGCAGCTTCGATTTGAGCATCTATTGTCGCGCCATTGTCACAGATCGTCATTGAAAATTGATCACCGGCTTTTACCTCACGCAATATCCCCAATGGTATTTTTGGATACCATTGGGGATCATCGTTTTCTGAACATAATATTCGTCCTTGATCAGGACTTACACCTGTCCAATATGCGTTAACTAATTCGATGTCTGCGTCGTTAGAGGACCACCGCCATAAAATTTCTTTATTTAAATTGATAATGTGAGCCTGCTTAATCCAAATTGACTTCATATCTGATGCTGGATCAATACGAATTTGACTCAATGGCTCGTTACTTTGGTTTTGAAAATAAAATTCAACAATAGATTCATTTACAGTCACCTCATGTTTATAACCTGGTAATTTATTTGCTTCATTAAAACCTCCTGACGGTGCTCTAGAAAAATAAAGTGCAGTAGTAAATATGGGGCTAATAAGCTTTTTTTGATACCGAGCGATATCATTGACGGGTTCAAGACTAGGATAAATTTTTGTATGAAATATCCACTGATAGACGAGCGAATCCGGACGACTGGTAATAATGGCGTCTAGCCAAGCACTTGGGAAAAGTTTTACTTGTCCATCACCGTACTCTGTGTCGGTTAAATTTCTCTGTACAGTATCTAATTCCCAAAGATATATTCCGCTCTCTGCTAGTTTGGCTTGCAGACTTTTATAAGAATAGAAACGTAAATGCGTATTATCGAGAAGGCCATTTTGGGCATAGCTGAACTTTCCAGCCAATAGCTCAAGAGATGCCGCTATGTGCGTAATATTTGGTACGGAAAATAAAATCGTCCCATGTGGTTTAATTAAAATTCTTAATTGCCTTAATAATTTGGCTGGTTGGTTAAGATGCTCTATCACGTCCGCGACAACAATATAGTCGTACGATTCTGCAGCAAAACTATTAAGCAAATCATCATTTTCCAGATTTTTTATCGCTACTTTTCGATAGACAGGATGACAAATATTGATTGCATCGCCGTCTAAATCAACACCGTCAACTACACATTCCTTCTGCATTACAAGGTAGCGCCCAAGCATTCCGCTAGAGCATCCGACATCTAACACGACTGAATTAGTGCTAATTTTTTCAACAATCTTAGATAACGATTCCTCTATGTCAGGAATAACATCCCTACTGTATTTAGTGTGATTTTCCATTGCTTGATTCTTAACTCATCCGATGTATTTTTATCTTATGCAATACTATAGTTTTCTACTTAATTGAATTAAGAAACGTCTTAATACGTCTCGCATACCAAATGCACGTGTTTTTTTCGCTATAAGTGCAGAGTCATGCCAGCAATTTGTGTGGTCGTCATACAAAGGAGAATCCTCCCACTGTGTATAAGACTCGAGCACATCCAGCTTGGCGTATTTGGCTAATGCACTGAAACCATCAGGATAGAAACGCCAACAATCAACAGGGTAACGATGTTCATAACCTGATGAAGGCGCAACGATACAACATATGCCTCCAGGTTTCAGGACTCGCGCAATTTCGAGCATTGTGATCCAAAAATATTCAATATGTTCAAACGCCTGTCCAGAAATCACTACGTCAACAGAGCTCGATTTGATCTGGCTCCAGTCATAAGGATCCGTTAAAACGATATCTACATTATTTCCAGGAACCATATCGGCCCCTTGGTATTTCCACTTTTCCTGATCGCTGAATAAGGGCTTGTAACTGCCGTTCACGTGAACTTCTTGCGCACCAATGTCAAGAATGACGATTTCATTATTCTTCTTTGTTTCAAGATATTTATCTCGAAACGCCTTCATTTTGTCCATTGAACTTGTATGCATGATTTATATTTAAGGGTTTAAATTGATTTAATAATTATTCAGCAAGGATTCTAATACCAATATTTTGCATCGGTATCCCAATTAATCCTGTAGTAGCTGAAGATGACTCAGATCTGAGAATCATCGCGTCGTGAACCCACTCAAGCTGGGTGTGAGTTCCATTTGTCCCTACCGCAATTGCAGCACAAACTGAGTAATCTCCTTTTGGCAAAATCGGCATGTCGAATTCAAATTCGGCGCAAATGTTGACGTTAGACTGGACAGAAAGTGGCTGTTCGGAATAAGTGAGGTAAGTGTTATCTCCAAATAGAACTTGACCTAATTTGTCTTTGATATAAAAACCTAAAATTGGCGAATAAATATCTCGGGCAACTGCGGCAGCAATAGTTAATACCACGCGCTCACCGCCAACAATCCAGCTAAGAGGATTCATATTGTGATCGTGTAATTCAACTGAAACAATTTTGGCCTCTTTTGTACCAAAACTATCAGCATGTTGATCGAACTCAAATACTTTAATGTCATTTCTTAAGTTACTTAAGTTAATCCAGTTTAATCTGGGATCTTTCTTTTCTACAGCACGAATTTTAGAAGCGACCGGCGAATTTAATTGCACTACGGCAGATTGACCTTGAGTAGCCTCATAAAAAGCAGCTAAGTATTGTTCCGACACGTCTTTTGCAAAACCGCTTAGTTGTGTGCGACCTTTCTCTAGCCAGATTGCACTTTGGCATAAGCTCTTAATGGCAGCGGTATCATGACTGACAAAAAGTATCGTTCCCTTCGCCATAAAGCCGCGCAAAAACCGCATACATTTCTGAGTAAAAAATGCATCGCCAACCGCAAGCGCTTCATCAATAATCAAAATATCTGCATCAACATGAGCAATAACAGCAAATGCCACACGCACAAACATACCGCTGGAATAGGTCTTAACGGGCTGCTCAATGAAATCGCCAATATCAGCGAACGCGATAATATCGTCGATCCGCGCATCTACCTCATCTTTGCTTAAACCGAGCAATTGGCCATTCATATAAATGTTTTCACGACCTGTGTATTCCGGATCAAAACCAGAACCCAACTCTAGTAAAGCCGCCACGCGCCCATTAACAACGATCTCACCATGAGTCGGATTTAACGTCCCACATAAAATCTGCAACAGGGTACTTTTACCAGAACCATTTCTCCCTATAATTCCGAGAGTCTCGCCTTTTTTCAATTCAAAGCTAACGTCGTGTAACGCCCAATATTGCCTTGATGAATTATTCGCCAAAGAATATAACCTCTGCTTCAACGTATTAAACGGACACAAACGTGCGGCAAAAGAAAAAAAACCTTGTTTTAGCCTATCGTTTGGCTTTTCATAGATTTGATAACACTTACTGATATTTTTGATGGAAACAGCCAAATCAGAGGACATCCGCAAATCCCCTACGAGTTTTTTGGAAGCAAACAAATCCGATCCAAGCGATAAAAATTGCTGAGAATGTGTATTGAACTAACTCGATCCAGTCGGGTTGATTGCCCCAGACAATGACCCCTCTCGCGGCTTCAATGGGAAACACCATAGGATTTAACTTAGCAAAAAATTGCCAACGCACAGGTATCGCGGACAATGGGAAAAAAACAGGGGAAAGGAACATCATTCCTGTAACTAAAATTCCAATTGTCTGGCTAACATCCCTCAAAAACACCCCAATTGCCGAAAGAAACCAGCTTGTACCAAGACAAATTAAAGCAAGTGGGAAAACTACAAATGGAAGAAGAAATATCGTCAAGGGCACATAGCCGGTAATTGCGAACTGAAAGACCAGCAAAACAAATACGCTAATTAACATATGAAACATCGCAGATAGTAAGTTAACGCAGGCCAAAATTTCCAATGGAAATACGATTTTTTTAACAAAATTCACGTTACTTATAATCAGACCCGGAGCTCGATTTACATTCTCTGCAAATAAATTAAACATAATCATGCCTGCAAACAGGACAATCGCGAATTCAGATTTAGAGCTGTGCGTTGCGGTCCAACGCGCCTGAAATATTTCACTAAATACGAAAGTGTAAATAGTAAGCATAAAAACTGGCGTTAATAGCGACCACAGCACACCGAGGCTAGATCCTTTATATTTACCTAAGGCATCTCGTGTCGCCATATCAGTGATTAAACGTCTGTGGACCCAAATGGTATGAACTGCATAAAACGGGGAAATCGGGGGGGATGTCATTAGTGGAGTAGGGTTAGATTTAAAACTTAAAGTTTGGTGAGTGTAAAGTGCGTCATTGTAAGTCTAAATCTACTGACTTCACCGAAATGCAAGATAGTGCCTACTGTGCTACAGTCGTACAAGTACAGTTACATTCTGTTAATGTAAGAACGAGACTATCAACATCCATAATTATTGTCAAATAGCCTATATTCTGCGTAAGTACCACGGAGCAATCAATGAGCGTGTTTTTTGAATGAGTTAGCTAACTTTAATCATAAGTCGATTCAACGCGAATCGCAGATATTGGATAGGCATTGTCCATATTTTTGCAGTCTGTAAAATCTCGATGTAAGTCACTTTCGGGGCAGATTCACTCTACAAAACAGCTTTCTGCACTTTGTCGCTGCACGAATCACGCTGTGACGTGACTCAATCGCATTTGTCGTGTAAATGATCCCACAGATGTCTCGCAGATATTCAATAATGTGCACAGCTGAACCCAGTGCGTTGTCCATGAATAAGCGATTTGCGGATAGAGAGTGTCCTATTGCCGACCAAAACGATCTAATTCCGCTAGTGTGTAATCCTCAGTCTGGCTTGGCAAATCCGTTTAAGATCCGCCATAATAGCTTTGCAAGCCCTACATGATACGTATTCATGTAAGGCTTGCAATATGATTTGCGTACCAAGCAAACTGCAAAATTGTTTAGAATATTTTCCCGAGAAATCTGCCCCAGTCAGAGGTAGACCCGCCGGATAAAAGGACTGGTTTGTTGGCGCGCACTCAATATTGACCAGATAAACGCAGTTATACGCACTGAATATTGACCAGGTAAATTAACCTATCCTTGCAGTTTTGACTGCGA
>NZ_JBEONP010000084.1:0-9739 GCF_040544435.1 Undibacterium sp. GrIS 1.2 | reverse complement strand
TTGACGTGCGGGAAGGGCAAAGTATTGGTCGAGGCAAAAAAACGCCTCATTTATCAATTCTGTGGAACTTTAGCTCCGTTTGTGCAAAAACACCCCTTTATCAACGCCAGCGGTCCGGAAAATTTTGAGAAAGGCAAACGCCAGAACCGCCTCATGGATGAACACATCGCCAAGATCATCGACACCTACCAATTCAGGAAAGAAGAGGAGCGCTATTCCAAGCAAGTCTCGATGGAGCGAATCGCAGAGGAAGGATATAACCTCAATATCTCGCGTTATATCAGCACCGGTACTCCGGAGAAAGAAATTGTCCTGAGCGATGTGAATGCAGAGTTGATCGATTTGGAGAGAAAAATCAAAGAAGCAAAAAAAAGACACAACGAATTCCTCAAAGAACTCGAGCAGCTGTTATTGCCATGATTATTCCATGTGTGATTGTGCAAGTCTGCTAGCGAAGAGAAAATAAATGTGGGTATTTCGCGCCAAATATTTTTTGGCTATTGGCTGCTCAGTCAAGTTGGCAGCCATCTGGGGGAGGCTATGTTGGCGACAAAACAGACTTGTTTTTTGTCCAGCGTAGGCATTGAATGAGATGATCAACATTAGGCATATCAAAAGTCGCATGATTATTTTATTTGACTGCATTCAATAATCAACAATGACTAGGGCACTGATTTCGTTGACCATTTCACCTGGCACCGTATTTAGTCAACAAAGACGCAATGGCAGTATTTTTTCTCTTCGTTGCTAATTCAAGCATTGTTTCGCCTTTTTCATTTACGGTATTCGGGTCGGCACCACGCTCCAATAATGCGTTGACGGCATAAACTTTTTCACGAATAACAGCAATCCCTAATGCAGTAGTACCTCGTAATGCACGTGTATTAATGTTAGCTCCGTTGGAGATTAATTTATCTAGTAACCCCAACATCTCTGCACTGTCTGATTCTTCAGTAGATAACACCAGCTCCATAATGGGTCTTAACCCACTTGTATTAACATCAGAATTTGCTCCTTTATCTAACAGCAGATTGGCAATCGCAAACTGGTGGGAAGCAAGTGCAAAATTAAGTGCTAGTAGCACGCCGTTATAATGCCTATTCACATCGGCACCATTCTTGATAAGCAATTCGACTATGGTTTGATTGTTTCTATTTCCAATCGCATAATCGAGCGGAGTAAAATCAGTCTTCTTTCCTTCGATTGTGAAGGATAATGAAAGATTAACGTCTACTCCCCAATCAAGTAAAGTACGCAAAGCTTCCAAGTTGCGAGCATCTATTGCTGTGATCATTAGGGCAGACTGAACCGAGGGATCAACAGCCATCTTTCTGACAGATTTAAGTGCTGTGCGTAATTCATTTACTTGATCATTTTTGATATAGGTATTCAATACTTTGATATCATTTTTTTGATGTGCATTCGCGTCACTTATTTGTGTCCACAGAATTAACGAAAGAAGTAGCACTTTCATTATTGAGTTCATCATTTGTGTCCCGCTATCGTATTTAAGTAATCTTGCATTTCTTTGTATTTTCTTTGAGACATTAAATTGTGTGCTGTTATGTATTGATCATCAGTTAAGCGGCCACTTCCCCATGCGTCTTGCAACTTAAATTCAATTGACGCATCAGTAATAGCCCCATGCTTCTCGGTATCAAGCAAAGCTATACCGGTGTCAAGTAAAGGAGTAGCAACGCGGGTAACAGCCACGCCCACCGCAGAAGTAATACCCCTGATCGCTAGCTTAGATGCAGCCGCCGCTTTACCATATTCTTTTTCTAATCTCGGCACTTCTACTTTACGGTGCTCACCATATAGCGAATTAGAAAAGTATTCTTCTTTTGGCGCAGGCAAGGTAGAACTGCCACTTCCCAAGGCTTTGGAATAAGTACCAAAACCATCGCGCTTCATCATGTCTTTTATCGTATTCTCTGCCCATGCTGTAGGAATGCCCGTCGGCGCTTTACCCTGAAGTAAACTTCCAAGTGCACCAACCACTGCGCCGATAGCGGTATTGCCAGCGCCACCAGCTAAACTCATTCCCTTGCCTAATGATTGAAACTGAGGGATTTTCTGTAGCTTTATCCACGCTTCAGGATTGGATGTTTCTAATTCCGCCAGCACTTTATTTAACTTCGATGGATTGGTCTTTAAGTATTCAAGATACTCTTCATAATCCCTTAATTTAGGAATGTGTTTTCGTGCGGCTGCAATGGCTGCTTTGGCGTCATCGTAGCGTTTTTTCTGCTCTTCAGCCGTCATTTTCCCAGGTACATGATGAATCATGCCCCGAGTGTTAAATTGTTGCAGTGTTCCATTAATTTTAATTGTGCTGTTAAGGTTTGCAATCTCACTAGTCCGCTGTTTCTGCCATTTGGCAAGATCTTCAGGCGATGCTGGGGAGGAATTTTGGATTCCCGTACCATCGGTAAATACAATAGGTTTTTTATCATCAGGCATTTTATTTACCTCTTCTTTATTGTTTGCCGTTCATCCAGCACATATCCCCATCGCGCACTACTGGTATATCGTTTACTAAAACGGTTGCCTCATGTTCTTCTACCCAGACGATTCCGTTGCGAGTTTGAGAGAGTTTGCCGCCGTCAGGACATGCCGGTTCATTACCTTTTACTTGTGGTGCGTAAGAACTTTTGTAGAGAAACACCGGTTCATCGGTAAAAAAGACATCCGGCGAGCAGCTTTCGCTTTGCGATAAATCACAGGCGATGATGTAGGGAACTACACGTTTTCCGCTACCCGATGGCGTCCAGCAATAGTCTGGGTCTAGGCATACGGCGACAAACTTCGCGCTTTGTCGTGCGCCTTCCGGTGTTGTCATGCTGCGTCCTTTTGGCTAAGTTGTATGTAAGCGGGTTGATCCAACTCAGGAAGATTGGCGCGATAGAGTAGCGTGAGTTGGTTCAGGGTGACATCAATATGCACGGTGTCTAGCCGCATTTCTTCTAGCACTGGTTCGGCCAGATAGAGGTCTTGGTATTCAAGCGTAAAGGCATAGCCAGGTAAGCGCATTGATAATGTTTGGTCGCTACGTCGTGAGCTGGGGATAACTCGGTATAAATTGATGTAGGCATCTGCCGCGAGTTGATCCAGTTGCAGATCAGGGTGAGCACCATTCCAATACAAGGGATTAAAGTCTTCTGGCAAGAGCGGGTTGCGCTGTTGTTCCCATTTCTCATCAAAGGTGCCAGCCAAATCAATACGCGGTGTCCAGTGTTTGGGCACTGTGCCCCAGCCTGCCAAGGGATAAGGCTTGTGCGGTGCTGAGGGCAGTGACTTTTTATGCACCTCAATTTGCGGTGCGGTAAATGTGCGATGCTTGCACGCCCAGCGCTTAGCCCAACGACTGGCAAATAATCGACCTCGTTTTGTGTGCTGCCTGATTGCGGATGTCGTTGGCAAATAACCGCGCCCAAGCGGATTGCCGGAATGCGCAAAATTCAGTGGCACTTTTGCGGGTGTGCGTTGGGCATCATCTAAGCGCAGGTTGCCACCATAAGCATAGTCGTAACGTATCGGAGCACCGAAGAATTTTGCTGGCTTGGTTAAACGCCATAAGGACGGCTGCCATAAACCCAGCGTAGCCCAACTGATGAGCTGTCTTACTATGCGACTAGGTAGCAGCCGATAACGCCATAGCCGTGGCCCTGTCATCATTAAGAACGAAGACTTGATCATTTGACCGATGCTCCCGTCAGAGTTGGCATCATGGATGCACACACCAACTTGAAAACGCCGGACAGGTACGTCATTTGGCGCAAACGCATGGGCGTTAATCACCAGATCTACTTTGGTCTTGAATGGTGCAAGATCACTTTCTCTGCGTAATGGCGTTGGCTCGGCTTGTTCAAAATCCAATTCAGCGAAATTGATTGGTTGTTGATCCGGTGCCGGCGTTAGTTCACCATCGATTCCAATGTCGAAAGTGATCGCTAACACTACGACGTTTCTTTGCTCACCAAGCGTATCTCGGTGCGCAAAGCGAAGCGCCGGATAATCCGTCATATTGATGAAACTCATACCTAGCCTGAGAATAGAACGGTAGTAAATGTGAATGCGGGATTCATTCTTTGGTATCTTTAGCTGCATCACCGCCAGAGGGTTGTACCGCAGCCCCAACCCCTGCCGGATTCATCAACACCTTTTCACCGTTGATGATGGTATTCGCCCCTTGCGCTGTGATATTGATAGTTTTACCTGTGATGGCAATAGATCCATCGGCATTCATCACGAGGATGGTGCCGCCGACTTCAATGGTGAACTTCTTGCCGACCTTGATGGTGTATTCCTCACCCACGTCGACGGTTTTGTTGGTACCAACCTTACTAATCTGATTCATTCCCACCACAGTAGACATGATCAAGCCAACATTCAGGCTGTATCCCATACCGACGTTTTCCATCCTGCCCAAGCCGACGTTTTGCATATATGCCATGCCGATGGTTTCAGTCTTCATCTTGCCGACGTTAATCGACCAGTTTTTACCGATACTGTCTTTTTCGTGTTTAGCGACTGATTTAGTGCGATTGCCGCCTATGCTAATCGTTTCGTTCTTGCCGACGTCTTCCGTGCGGTTGTCGCCAATGCTTATCTGTTCGTTGTGATCCACACGCTCGGTGCGGTTGTTGTGGACAGTAATTGTTTCGTCACGATCAACGGTTTCGGTACGATCCCGCTTGATATGATTGGTCTCATCCCTGTCGATGGTCTTGCGCCTGTCATTACCTACCCATTTATCTTCATCATGTTCAACTTCAGTGAGCTGATCTTTTTCTGCATGCAGCCAGAGTTGTTCTTGCCCCATCTTGTCTTCAAAGCGTAGCGCATTGGCGTTGCTGTAGCTGCCGTTTGGTGTTGATCTGGATAGGATGCCGCTTTGGGTTTTATTGGCGGGTAAATCCCATGCTGGTTTGTTGGCGGCGTTGGGTACCATGCCGGTAATTAATGGGCGGTCTGGATTGCCATCCAAGAATTGGACGATGACTTCGGTGCCGACTCTGGGGATAGAGGTCATGCCAAAATTGGAACCAGACCATGCTGTAGCTACCCGCACCCATGCCGAACTTTTTTCGTTGTAACTGCCTTCCCTGTCCCAGTGAAACTGGACACGTACCCGACCATATTCATCCGTGTGAATTTCTTCTCCAGCAGAACCAGTGACTAGAGCTGTTTGGATGCCATAGATTTTGGGTTCTATGCTGTTGTAGCCGCGTGCCGGACGGTAGGGGATGATTTTACGAATGCAGCTTAGATGATTGCTGTAGTGGGCAGGGATAGAACTGTCCATCTGGTAATTATTGCTAGCGCTGTGACGTACTTCGAGGATCAGGAAGGTGTCTGCATTCTTATTACTGCCGAAGACTTCGGTATCGAAGTGCTTGGTGAGACGAAACCAACGTCCTGGCTGGGCGGTGCGGTCATTGCCACTGCCTTCAAAATGTTTGCCGCTGGCTTCGATTTCTTCCATGCGCAGGCGCGATTGCGCATCGCCATCGTTTCTGTCTTTAAAACCGTAAGCACCGCTGTACTCATAGACTTCCAGATCGAGCACATCACCTTGATAGTTATTGGTGCGAATATTAACGTTAATTGGACGTGGACTTTTAAAATCAAAGCTGGAGAGTGTCACACTGCTTGGGACAATGTGCCTTACGGGTGTCCAGTCACCTATCGCATCGTCTTCTTGCGAACCGGCGGCACGCTGGAAGGGGATTTCTGCCTTGTAGCCGTCTATTGGGGCTGCTTGAGTCGAATCGTCCGAGAGGATGAGGGTATGCCCATCAGCGCGGTGTTCATACCAGTAGTGCCAGCCTTGCTGTTCCCAACGACGGTGCAGGTAGTTGTAGTCGGATTCGTCAAACTGCACGGCATCGGTAAATGCAACGTCATGGGTGATACGCAGTTCGCTATCGCGTACTGGGTAATCACCGAAGATGTCTTCGGTTTGGTCTAGTAGGGTTTTATCATGGAACAAAAAGTTATCGCGACGCATGCGCAGGTGTGCCAACCAAGGCATTAACACCATGTCGTAATAGACTTGGCCGCCATCGGCTTTAACCAGACGAAACTCAAACACATAACCAGAAAAGTAACGCAAGCTACCGTCTTCACGCGTTAAGGCAATACTGACTAATTTATTTTGGACATCCTTGAGCGCGATATGAGCATCATTTGAGATAACCTCAACCGTGAATTTAAAATCACGCGAGACAGCTTCGACGGCATCAAGACGATTTGCCACCATTAAGGCTTTCGGGGCATCGTTTTTAGGGAAGGAGAGGCGTAGAAGACGGTTGGTTTGACGGGCGCTGAAAATCGAATTGAGGGCGGTTTCTAACTGGTTACGCATGCGGGATCTTCAGGGAGGATTTGACGGGGTTAGTATTTTTATTGCAAATGCTTTAAATGAAAGTCATATTTAAAAAAACAATAATCCGCTATTATCACTTTTACAATTGCAATCCCAAAACATATTTGGTAACTAGTTGTAACTATGCGAACACATGGCACTAATTTCCGCCAAAAAACCGAGTTGCCCAACTAGGTTTTTTTTGATTTGGCGCAGGTCTCATTTCACTTCCATGTTCTCATCGCAATTTGTTTCAATTTTTCTTTTAATTGTTTTCGGTCGCGTTCCGCTTGTGTCGCCCGGATGAACGTAATCTCTTTTTCTAAACGGCGCCATATTCTTTCTTATTCGCGTTCACGTGCTTTTTTAAACAAATGAAGTTTTTGAAAAATCACTGACTCAATCATGCGATTAAAAATATTAATTTATATTCATTTACGTTTGAATTCTGGAAAATCTTTGTAATGCGGCGTTGCCCTGCCCTTAGCTTTCGCGCCTTTGTATAAGACAACGACCTCACCCGGTGTGAGCTCTCCGAGTTGCCAGGGTTCGATTACATCGACTTTTTCGTGGCTGCTTGTCGTGCTACCTTGCTCGCCGTTTTTGCTATGTGAAAATTTTTCTCGTTCTGTTTTTCCGATCAGAGTAGAAATTAATTTTTGTGTAGTCGCTTCATTCAATCGAAAAACCATCTGAAAATCTGCGGCCGCAAAAAACAACGAATCTGCATTTTGTCCATAACGTCGGTCCATTTGCTCGGCGGTTTGAAAATACATCCAGGTCGGAATCTCTCTGCTCCTAATAGTGTTCAATTTTTCAGGAAGGTTTGGAATGGGAGGCATGTTGCCGAGCTCGTCCAGGAACAACGCCACCGGCTCGCGATCTCCGGCCGTGTCTATTAGTGTAGTGAGGACTGACGTTGCTAAAAATGCGAGTAGGGGTCCTAAAGCATTAATTTTTGCTTCCTCGAATTGTAAAAAAAGTGCTGTCGGCTGACTTCCTTTTCCGAGTTCGCGCGCCGAAAAATCGCTGTGCCCGAGTGCATCTTGCACACCTGGCAAACTCAAATAGTCAAGACCTCGTAGTGCGCCGGTGAGCCCTTGTAATATGAGTGGATCCGGTTTGCCTCCGGCCAGGCCTGCAGCGATGCGGCGAGCCAGGCGCGCTGCAGTATGGTTTGTTGAGCGACCTAGCACGTCGAGCAGCTTCATCGGGTCAGAGTGCTCTGACATTAGATTAAACGCCGTCGGCAAGCTTCCACCTGGCGTGCTGGTGATATGGAACACCGCAGCCTTTAACCAGTCTCTCTGAGCCTCAATGAACGGCGCTTCTTTTGCGTCTCTGATTGGCAGAAGGGATGCGCACAGCTCCGTCAATTCCGTTTCGTCGGTGATGTCCGAAAGAGGGTTCCAGTGGTCGGCGCCAGAGTCAGCTTTGGCTGGATTAATTCGCAAAACGCGGTACCCGGCCTTTTCCAAAGATGGCGCCATAATTTTATGAAGTTCCGGTTTTAAATCGACGGCAACAAAGGACAGTCCGATTTTTGTGGAACGCAATAGTTGATTAAAAAGAAATGTGGTTTTGCCGGTGCCTGGTGGACCGATCACTAGAGCGCGATCTTCGATTGATGTAAAGAAGCGTTTGTTGCCAAAAGTCCCGGCAAATATTCTCGTGCCATTTATTGTTGATTTTGAAAGCATCTTATCGAAGGCTTCGGCGCTGGCGAGTTTTCTTTGGCCGAAAGTCCAGCGCAGACCGCGCAACGCAGAATAAAACAGGGCGCTGATTGTCAGACCAATCACGGCTGGTGTCGCGAGGGTCCATAGCTGCAGAGCGCTTGGCCAGACTGATATGGGATATGTCCAAACATATCCCAGGGCAGCTACAAGCTGCGTTCCGTTTTGTTTTGCGAGGATCGCCAGGGCGAAGCATGCGACGCAGGCGGCGCTCAGGCTGCCGAGCGTGGCCGCTACAGCGGCGGTTTTGATTTGGTCGAGTGCAGTTGCCACGAAATGCCTTTTTGTCCTGTTGTTGAATTTTGCGAAGCGTCTCTACTCATTGAACATGAGGTAGTGACGCTTCGAACTGTGCCTCACAAATATTTTGAATTGATTAGTGACGGCGCGAAATTGATGATATACAATTCCATCTGAAAATGCAAAAAGTCTTTATAAATCAAAGGCTTATAGTATTAATAGGTATTAGTATCTAGTGGTGATAAATGGTGAACACATGAAAATTTTTGGTGGCGACAGTGAGTTGAAGATTGCAGCTTTGGAAGACCGGGCCGAAAAATTAGATCAGGCGCGAAAAAAAGCATTCGCTGATCTTGCCGAGACGAGGAAGCAACTTGCTTGTGCGACTTCCGAGGTTGAAGGTCTCAAAATCGAAGTGAAAAAGCTGAAAGCAACATTGGTGAAAGCTCGGTCACGACAACAATCGAGCGTCGAACGGGCTAACCGGTTTAAAGCCAGGTCAGTTATAGTATAAGAGTTGTTTTTTTATCTTTTTTTACTTAAAAAAAGGTCCCACGTCAGGGTGTTTTAGAGCGGAATACAGCGATTAAACGGGACAAAGGCAACCAACGCCGCGCATGTGCGAAATGTGGGTTAAAACTTAAAAGAAAAACATGAAAAATGATGAAAAACAGTATCAAAAAGGAAAGATGTACCAATACAACGGTGCAGAATTTGTCGAACTGGAACCGTCAAACGATATTAAATTGCCAGTATCTGAAGAGGCGATGGAGGCCGTTAAATCAGTGAGAAAAGCAACACATTCATTGATTAAGTTGCGTCCTGAATTGAGTTTGACCGCGTCGGCAATGTTAATTGAGGCGTCAAAATTGTTAAATATTGCTGAGGTTGTTCAGAAATATGGACAGCAGGTTTACAGCAAGACTGAGAGCAAGGGAGACAACTCGTTGACAGCAGGCGACACCGCAGGACAAGGGACTTGACAGAAAACTGTCAAGTAAGTTGACAACTGCTTGACAGCTAGTTGACAGCTTAAATTTGATAGTTAGGGATGTCCGCCACCGCGGAATTGTTAAATTTTTGAATTTTCTAGTAAAAATTCGCTCAGGCGATTGTTGTAAAAAGTAGTAAAGCCCATGTGGGACCAAGGTTTCATATGAGTTTTAAATAACACTTACCGAAATGACAAAAATTAATACAGAACGTGAACTGATGAGCTTGTGCAACCGGAACCGGGACGGATCGTTCTCCACGCAGGCAGCGCGCCGCGATATCTTGTCGATGGTCGGCCGCCAACTGGGTGTTTTTGCACAAACGGAGCTAAAGTTCCACAGAATTGATAAATGAGGCGTTTTTTTGCCTCGACCAATACTTTGCCCTTCCCGCACGTCAA
>NZ_JBEONP010000083.1:0-9773 GCF_040544435.1 Undibacterium sp. GrIS 1.2 | reverse complement strand
GGCGATGATCACGGCAGCCCCACCGGCTGATTCAATTATGCAATCTCTGATGACGCTATGACTTCCCTCAAGTAAAACAGCGACGTCATGTGCCAATACCTTGAGTTTTTCCAGGGTATAGTCGTTGCGCTCATAGGGAATGTCGATAAGAGGAATTTTGGTTTGCCCTTGCCAAATGAACGGACGGGCTACAAGCGATGAATCACCAAGATAGCCGCGACTGGTGTTGGCTTGCCATTCATTATTAAATACAACGCCATCCCCGGTATCTTCCCCACGGGCAAGGTCGATGGTTCCATTGTGGAGCCGGACCATACGGTTGTCGAGGGAGGCCGCAGTGTAGTGCTCAGGAAATCTTTTTGCGGAATCCATATTCTGTTTAACGGAATGCCAGACGCCGGAAACCCCAAAATCCGCGCCCAAAATATGGCCTTGCAAATCAACATCGACGTTGCCACAGTAGATAGACATCATAGCTCCACCCTTAGGCCCGACATGCCCCGCCCCCCAGAGTTTTTGTTGAATTCTATTCTCAATGAAGACGTAGTTTCCCGGATCATAAATCGAGTAATACTTCTTTGGAGTGGAATAGCGAAGATTGGCCACGGGCAGCGGTATTGGTTCCCCCGCTTGTATTTGTGCTATTCCACGCAAGGCAATCAGGTTCCCGGTGATGCCTAGCAGATAAATAAAATGTCTACGTTTCATTGGGGGTCCTTGTCAGTTTTAAGAATGGCGTTTGGATAGTCGGTTGGATCAAGACCTTTTAAGTTTTTATCCCTATTTTCATAGGCAGTATCTTTGTTATAGCCATCTGTACCGCCATCTGCCTTATTCGCCCACACCAACTTCTGGCTATAACCCAACTTAGCAAGTGCATCATTGAGAATCTGAATCTTCGCTTCCATCTGACCGCTATTGGCTTCTTCGTCAGCATGTGTTCCATTAAAATCGACAAGTGCTTTGGCGACAATCGGGTCGTTAATATCCACTTTCTTACCCAGATGGCTTGGCTGGGACGAAAAATTCATTGCAGTCATATATCCAGTGATCTTGTTATAGGTTTCCTTTTCCATTTCCAGTGTCCGAGATTCATTGGTATTCCAATTTGTCACTTTGCATTAGGGGGGAGCGGTGCGCCCATCGATTGCGGCGTTACCGAGCTAGACATGGTTTTGTGGCTCAGCGCAAGATAACCAAAGGCACCGTTACGCTTTGTCAGCTGCAGCGTTACCAGACATTGATTACCCATCGCTGATAACACATCCCAACCTAATGTGGAATTGCGTTTAACAGAATAGCCAGCCGCAATCCAGGTCTTTTGGGTGCGCTGCATAATCTCTTCAACACTTTCACGTCCCTGAACCTGACTTATAGTCATAGCAAGACCATTAGTAACTACATCACTCCCGACCGTTACACCATTAAGACCTTCCGGTATCTGCTTAGGACAAGCGAACGCCCTAGTCGTCACGAGCAGGAAAGTAAGCAAGCTTAGGAAGAGAAATTTCATAGTCTTATTGGAATAAAAAGAGAATTAACAAATTTTAGTGTTCATGGTTGGATACATCGGCACAGCTGTCAGCGATGCGTGTCCAACGCTCCTTACGAGTTACTTCTCCCATAGTTTTCTTCCCCTTCAGCGTTGCAATTGCCATGCTGAACGCTGCAGCCTCTTCGGGGGTTTTTGCATTATGTTCAGCCTTGATCAGACCTTCCATTGCTACAGCGCGTTTTTTACTCATTTCATCTTGCATTTGCGGCAATTCAGCCAATTGTTTTGCCGCCTTATTCCGCGCCTCGGCAGTTGCCCCATTTTTGGCAGCATTTTCCAATACCGGCCGCAAGGAGTTCAAATCCATGCCCCCTGGAGACTGAGCAGGTGCTACTACGGTTACATACTCCCAAGTAGTTGTATCGAGTTTGCGGATCGTGACTGTCGTGGCGCCGGACGGACAATTCGCTTTATGAATCACGCCATACTCCGTGATCGTTGTAGATTGTTCGTGGCAACTACCTAAGGCTGTTAGCGCATATGGCGGCACAACGCCGATCACTCGTGGCTTCACGCAGTAGGTAAGTGGCCCCTTGCCTTTGTATAGTTGGTTGCCTGCTTCATATCCATCCGCTTTTATAGATGTGGTTGTATTACCGTTCGAACCGTCTTCCGATAAACGAACGTCGGCCGAGTGACCAGGTGCTTGTGTTGATGCCTTGTTATCACTGTCAATCCGGTATAAACCGGCTGGCGGTAACATTTGCTCACTACTTGCCGCTGAGGCTGTTATGTCCATGCTAAATAGCAAAGCCATGCACGCTATTTTGTTGCGCCTAAATTTATTTATAGTCATTCTGTGTATTTTCTAGTGGATGGATTTTGGTGCGAACATTCAACGTGCCACCATCTCGACACGACGATTTTTTGTTCGCCCCTCATCATTCAGATTGTTCGAGACCGGCGCAAAATTGGCTACCCCTTGTGATTGCAAGCGATCGGCTGCAATGCCGTACTGCGTATTAAGAATCTGAACCACAGCGTCTGCGCGCTTGCGGGATAGGGCGAGATTCTCTTCCACCGAACCTTGGTTGTCGGTATGCCCGACAATGAAGACTTTGAGTGCTGGCTCGTCTCTTAAAAGTTTGGCCATCTGTTCCAGAGTTGGATTCGATGCAGACTTAATGACGGCTTTATTGGTGTCGAATAAAATCCCGTACAAAGCAATCTTACCCTCGCGCTTGATCGATGCACCTATCGTGCTGGCATCGATCGACACCATTCCTTGAGCTATCGGCGCTGTTTCAATAATTTGTATAAATTGCTGGACTCGTCCCTGACTGTACTTATCGCTTTCGTCCCCGCTACGCAATGCTATTTGTACGCTGACTGTGCCTGCCGATCCGATCTTCCTAGCATAAATGTAATGAAATCCGGGTTTGTATTCGAACATCCTGATAATGTAATAGTCGTTACTGCCATTGTCATTCCAGTGCGCCGCTTGCGCCCACCGGACGATCTTAGTTTGTGTACGGTCTTTGTCACATTGCACGGTTTCACACTGATACAGTATTTCAAAACCGGCATCGCGTAATGCAGTTTGATAGTTACGGAATATCGCTAAGGCGTCATGCCCTTTTGGCCCCCAATACACTTTGTTTGATATTTTTCCCTCGGCAGTTTGTTCAAGCAACTGACCCTTGTTTGACACAAGTGTGCGTGCAACTCCATAGTTTTCTTCGCCATACATATATAAAATCGACCCAGCATAGCGCGAAATAATTGGGTGATCGCTACCACCAGTACGATCTTCGTCATAGACACCCGCATGAGTGAGACTGACGGATAGCAACAAAAATATACCGACTCCCAAAAAACTAACTCGCCGTATAAAATTTAAAAACCGTTTAAAAATCACTTTGAAACCCTTTGAATAAATACGATTATTTCTACCCCAAGGCTTATGCCCTGAAGAATGCTCGTCAAAATGTCGGCATTGTTATGAGTTCATTTCAAACGATCCGCAGGCACTTCATCTACCTCGATTTTCCCTACCTCAATTTTTGAGGGAATTGCCCAATCCCATGGTGCAATGCCAACTTTCGCTGCTGTGACGATCGCGCCGAGCCCCTGAGCAGTCGGTACTGCTTCTGCTACCATTGCCCTGGTACCCACCTTGCTGTTGGAAGACCAGGTATTCGACAAGATCGCGCCTGTTGCTTCGAAATCTAATCCAGCCCACGCTGGTGCCTCGGACCACAGATGCTGGTAGACGCCACTATCCTTCGCAACGTTGTTGAGCGAAACCTTGGCAACGGCAAGCGTATCGGTAGGTAGTGGAGGGACAAAATTAAATAGCCCTTTAACGTTAACCGAAGCCAGTGCCGTAAGGACAGCTCCGGCCACATCTTTTTTTGGCTCCTCGTAACTAACTAAAGTCGCTAGTTGAGAGTAATCGTTTAGGTAGGCAGTCCCCGATGTGTCATGCCACATCGGATCGACACCATTGACAAAGTTAGATGCGCTCTTATCACTATCCTTGATCACGGTGGCTATGTTCGATCTATCGTTCAAGATACGTAACGCTATTTCGTTATTGATTCCAGCTGCTGATTTCTGATTTGGCTGATTAATTGAATAAAAGTTAGAGGCGCCATTTTCATACCACACGGTACGTTCCCATGCGGCGTAACGCGCAGCCATGTCTGTGGTGTGCTGGACATCTATAAACTTCCCAAGTGCTGAGATCGCAAGGAAAAGTGGAACAAGAAAGAACATTGCTGCAACCAAAAATTCCACCATGGCCTGTCCATTCTGCTCCTGCTTGATATTCTTTTTCAGGTTAATAGCGAGACTTTTCACTGAGCCGCCCATGATAAAGTTCGCTCTGCAAGAGTTCTGTCTACAAGACGAGTTTGCCAATAAGGATTGAACAGATTAGCCAATTCGGCTTTATCATCATCGCGATGCCAACCATTACGGGTAAAACTTTTTAAATCGTCAGTCTTAGAACGATAAAAATATGCATGCGACGAAGATAAAGTACGCATGGTATTGCTTTTTAGACCGTCATCCAGCTTTACAATAGTTGAGGCAGGCAAAAATTTTGATGCAGTCCTAATGGCTGCACCTGGATGCTCGACTTCGATGGTGATCGTATATTTTCCGCCATTTTCTTCTGGTGTTTGATCCTTAGGAATGGAACCGAGCGGATCCGTCATGTCCCGGTAATAATTCTGCAATCCTCCAGAAGAATCGAGCGTCGAACCTGGTCCCGTGATGCTGTAGCGGATTAGACCTGGAACCATAGGCGGCGGAGTAATGAGTGCGCCTCCATATAATTTTGTCGAAAATGGATTATTTTTATAGCCAGAAGACTCGTTATAGTCACCTGATGCGCCTGCCACTCCACCGCCAGATCCGCCAAGGCCAAAATTGCCGTCGATTAGTGGCGTTGTTTCAGTGGCATAGCAAATTCCAGATGGAAAGCACGGATACCAAACGGTACAAGTCTGAAATCCTGTGCCCATAGTGGCATCGAGAGAGAGCCAGCGTTTTTTATCTTCGCTCAATATGCTGCCGCCTGCATGAGTAAAACCAAAAAAAGTGAAGGACGATACATAGTTGGGCAGCATGGTGCATAAATTTACAGTGCTCGCCCACATTGGTACCGGCACCGAAAAGCGATTGCGTGTAAACAAATCGGTCGAGTTCTCGTTGACGACTACATCCGCAAAACGATCCGCCTCTGACGAGCTATCGTTTGCGCTATGTTGTTTTGTGGAGTTACTCCAATCTTTGACTTGAAATGCGGTTTTGCCGACGGTAAAACCACCCGTAGTAACTTTTGCATCGATATCATTGCGTTTGACGACTTCGTCGGCGACCAATACCATATCTAGAGCGGTTGCAACGTGATGCGCTTCTTGCGCCTTTTCAAACGCCTGAATAAGCAAATCGAGTCCCTGCACAGCAATAGGAGCGATTGCCGCGAAGACAGAGTTAACGTTTTCAATAGGCAGGTTTTTGCCGAAATCCCAAGCAGTCGTAGAAGTAGGTATCAGTTCCTCAAGCGACAATATCGCGCCACCCATACGGTCATGGGTATCAGCAGCATCTTCAAGGTATGACTTGAGGCTCACCAACTGCACCACCGCAACCTGATTTGCCACCATCGCTCGATTGGTATACGCTGAAAAATTATGATCGCGTGCCTGTAATACACCGGCACTGTAGGCGCCAGCGTCTGCTGCATTTTGTAATCTAGTCTTGGCATTTGCTAACATGCCGCTATTGAAGAGCAAAAGCACCACCAAAGCAGTAGCTGCTGCAAATGCGAGTGTGAAGATCAACGTTTGACCTATTTCATACCGGCTTTGCGAAATTGTACGCTTTGAAATTTCAAGCAAACTCATGTCTATGACATTCAAAATATTATTGCCACTGTAGATAAATACAAAGTTTTGGCAAATTTGCCAAAAAAGAGTAGTGGATTAATTAGTGTTAGCAAGTAGAAGAGAGCACTTGCAATAGAAACTAAGAATTGTTTGACCCCAATAAAGCCAGACAATCACTCAGTAAAGCGGACCAGTCATTTAAATTTCAAGTTATTGGGCGTCATTGTCTTTATTGTATTCAGACATACCCTTGGTTGTATCGCCACGTGTTGCGGCAGTTGTCGCTGCAGTACCAGCTTTTGTGATTTGATCATCCGATTTCTTACCGGCAACTTCATTTGCCATACCAGCAGTTTGGTTACGTATTGTTTTACCGAACATGCTGTACACGCCTATAGCTGCGACAGCAATCATTGCGACAATGATGATGTATTCCATCATTCCTTGACCGCGCTGTGTACGAATTAACTGCTGTGCTGATTTTTCTTGCATTTCGAATTCCTTGATTATTTATAAAAACGGGGCTACCCCAAGTAACTATGCATACCGTCTTGTAACGCATAGATAGCTGACGAAGTGGTGCTGCAAGCGATAAAAAAATAATTAAATTAAAAGCATTATGCTTGCATTGAAGATAATTATAATTATATCAACATTAATTGCAAATAGCACAACTTATAATTATTTGTAACTTAATGTAACAAATGGTTATTAGAGATCGGCTGAGTTTCTGAATCTTTGTGATAACTAGCATTTATTTTTAATTTCATAAAAAGTTGCTTTAAATACTTTTCTTTTTTTGATTTGCAAAGAGATTCTGACAGTTGGACGTGCTCGGGATCAAACGAATGAGATTGTGTTGACACGCAATGAAGCTACTAGTTTGGTCAACACTATGAGCGCAGTTACGCAATTTTGAAGGGGGATATTGACAACATTTTTAATACAGATAACTAGCTCCTGAAATGAATTTTCCAGCAAACTTGATCTATAGAGTTTCCTCCTGATCATTCATCTGCTTTTAAAAAAAGTTGAGCTCGTACGAAGTTGTGTTTTTGTGGAGTGATACGATCGACAATAGCCACATTCTTGATATAATTAAAAAATTGATAACATCTTGATTCTTAATTGTTCGCTGTTTCTTTGTAGCGGTAGACAAAATACACAGTACTAAATCATTCAATCAAGATGCATATGCAAATTTAATAGGCCTCACTAACATTTTTATTATTTGATTTATGAAATATATTCTTTTGACTTGCCCAACTTTTTTATTTTTGACAATTTCTGGCACGCTTTCTGCGCAGTCGGTAGATGCTCAGCGTTATGTAAATGCGCAAGGGGTTGAAGTTATTCAAAGTCGTCAGCAATTTTTACCAGACAATACTTCCACTCTGCCTGTAAAACCTACGCCCGTAATTAAAGAGAACATTAGCAACCCGAATACTTTGATGCATTCGCAATCTAACCCAGCAAGTCTGAATACTAAGCTTCAGATTTCTACAAAAGAGCAAGCTCAGCGCGACCATGAGCGCGCAGCAATACTTAATCAGGAACTCGCAAACGAAGTAACAGCTCTTCAGACAAAATTAAAAATACTGAATAGTCCATCAATGAAGGCAAAACTCAGTGACCAAGAGTTACTTCGTCTTCAGGAAACAGCAAGTGCCCATGAGCAAAACATCCGATCACTAAATTCTGAAATAAATAGGATGTCTGCTCAAACTAAATAATTGGCAAAAATAGAAATATTGGTTGTGCCAAAGAGCTTTATGTTTAAGCAGCGTATCTGCACGAGCAGGTTCTCTGCCACTGGTAAGCCGTGCTTGGAATCGGTCGTGAATTTGTAGCGCTGCTTGTGACGGGCGCGTATGCCATGTTCTCGCATCAGGCGTTCGACACGTGCCTTGCTTGCAGACAAACCGCGTGAGCGTAACTCACGCACGATGCGTGGACTACCGTACGCACCTTTACATTGCGTGTGAATGCTTTCAATGGTGCGCAGTAGTTGGCTGTCGCCGAGATGCTTGCGATCTGACACACCACCACGCTGCCAAGCGCGGTAGCTGGAGAGACTGACGTCAAGGGCATCGCTTATATCGTTTAAATCAAATTGCTTGCGGTGCTCTTTCATCCACGCGTACTTCACAGCACATCCTTGGCGAAGTGCGCTGCTGCCTTTTTTATGATTTCGTTCTCCCGTTTGAGACGGGCGTTCCCTGCACGTAATTGGGATAACTCCATCATTTCTGGCGTGATCACTTTGCTACCTACTCCAGGGAGCTTGCCTTCATTGGCGGCGGCAATCCAGTTGCGTAAGGTCTGGTCGCCTAGTCCAAGTTCTTTGCGAACCGTCGTAATCGATTGACCGTCTTTCACTCGTTTGACGGCGCGTTCTTTGAACTCTACTGTGTACTGCTTTTTCGGTTTGATCTTCATTTTAACTCTTCCATAGTGACTTGATTTTACGTTACTTATGAGGAGCTAAATTTCGGGGGAAGATCAAGTTTTTGTCCGCCCCCCTCTGGTGTGCGGATATTTTCTTGAACTGATTTACTTCTTCAAACCTAGGTGCTCGTTACCTTGACGGCAAAGCGAAACTTATAGGCTCCACAATGCTAGGTCAAAAATTAAAAAAAGAGGGAAAGATTTTATGTATCTTCTGCTCCGCAATTCTTAGGAAATTTTAATTTCTTGGGGCAAAAATTTTTATCAAAAACAGTGAATTGCGGAGCAAAAATATACCTAAATCACTGTTTTTAAATGATTTAATCGAGGATTGAAAATCCTTGTGTCGGTGGTTCGATTCCGCCCCGGGCCACCAAGAAATATGCATTAAATCAAATGGTTACACGCTTCGGCTTGTGACCATTTTTTTCGTCAATTACTCTTGGTAGGCGCTTGGTAGGATAATTCAACATTCGCTGCATATTTCGAATCTATCGTTCTGTGCCTACAGCAGATGTGGTTATCAATGTCCGTTAGAACCTTCAACTGGCCGCATCGCCCCATGCTCGGCCTGTGGTAACGGTTCAAGGAACAGAGCCAGGTGAACCGGCACTACATCCACTAAACGACCGAAATTCAAGACTAGTCGCGAAACGTCGGTGCGCTGGAAACCTTTCAGTGGCACAGATGAACGCAGTTTGTATATGATCGATCCGTCCTCCTCCGGCGGATGCGCCTCATCTGTGGTGGCCGGCGCATCGACATCAAACGCCACACCTGTCCTCAGTGCAATCGCAACGCGTCGCAGAAGCGCCCGCGTTTTGCTAGCGCCTGACGGTTCGACTTGGTGATAATACGTGTGTGTGGGAACCTCGATGTTGAGGTTATCCAAACAACAAACTGCCTCTTCGGCTGCCGGATCTGGTTCATAGCGATGAACGCCGTCGGTCTCGTGAAGCCGCGCCCATTGCGTGTCTGAATCTGTATATACGATGGAACCAGTCAACGTGGCCACGTACAGGCCAGTCTCACGGGCAAAGCTCTTTAGAATCTTAAGCTCGCCGCCTTCACTAGACGAGCGAGGTGGATCCAGCAAGGTCAATGGGTCTTCTTCGATTTCCTTTTTCCATAGCCTGACTACCGAATCAATATCGGCTTCAGTCAGCTGCCCGGAGTCTCCTGGAATGTGTTGTTGTATGTATGCTTTCAACTCGGCCGGGGGGAGCCGCTTGACAACTAGCATCATTTCGTCTCGACTGAGCGTCCGGGAAAGTGCCTCGTCGATCGGCCCGAGTTTGACCTCGTCGTCGAACCTCTCCGCGATGGCCATGATCTCATGTATGCGTCCGACAGACCCACCTAGACGATCAGCAAATAACCGATTTTGCCCGCAGCGGAAGCAATTCATCAATACGATTATTTTTACAGGTAGG
>NZ_JBEONP010000082.1:0-9987 GCF_040544435.1 Undibacterium sp. GrIS 1.2 | reverse complement strand
TCCTAGCAAGATGCAGCTTGCGTCGTCGTCGCGTCTAGCCAGTCAGTCCGCCAAAGGCACACTTGTCGCTGTTCCAATGGAAAATCTGGGTTTAATCCCAACTTATATCTCTTTGAGAAAAAAAGCAAAACCCATTTATATCTTGCTAGCGCTAATCTTTGGTTTTACCTTACTCTTGGCTAAACTAATTTCATACGCGTACTGACAAAAGCAGACGACAAAAAAGGGTTGATATGACTACCAATAAAGAGTTACGCCAGATTTTATTGCACGCAAAAACGATTGCCGTAGTCGGTTTATCGCCCAATCCCGCTCGTCCCAGTCACGAGGTTGCGGCCTATTTGCAGGCGCAAGGCTACACCATCATCCCCGTCAATCCTAAGGAGGCTGGAAAACTAATCCTTGGTGAAATCTGTTACGCCAGTTTGGCGGACGCGGCTGCCCATGCCGCGAACGGGATCGATATCGTCGATTGTTTTCGTCAATCCGACGCTATGCCTACGCTGGTTGATGACGCTATTTCGGTTCATGCTCGCTGTATCTGGATGCAGTTGGGGGTTAGTCATCCATCCGCGGCGATGGCCGCGCGCTCTGCCGGCATTAGTGTGGTGATGGATCGTTGCATCAAAATAGACCACGCCATGCTTTGCTAATCTCGTCCAGCAAAGGACAAAATCTGTTTAAAATAGAACAACAAAATTACCGTCAGGAATCTCCATGAGCATCAGCGCACTATTCCGTAAAAAGCCCAAATTCGTCTTAAAAGATGAGGATGCATCGCAAAAAATGATTGCGTCTAGCGAAGAAGACAAAACCAATGCTAAAGCCGCGGATCGTTTGCTCACCTTGAGCTTGGCGGAAGAGATATCTGCTTTCCAGACAGTTTTATACGCGCAGAAAAAGTATAAATTTTTGATCATCCTTCAAGGCATGGACACCTCAGGCAAAGACGGTACCGTGCGCGGTGTGTTCGGACAGATTGATCCACTCGGCGCCCGATCCATCGGTTTTAAAGCGCCGACCAGTGTTGAGCTAGGTCATGATTACCTCTGGCGAGTGCATCAGCATGTGCCAGCCAGTGGCGAGATTGTAATTTTTAACCGCAGCCATTATGAGGACGTACTGATCACTCGCGTACATGACATGATCGATGACAAAGAGTGCGAGAGGCGTTACGCACACATCAGGGATTTTGAACGTATGCTGACAGAAACCGGCACCGTAATTCTTAAATTCTTTTTACACATTTCAGCCAAAGAACAAAAGCAACGGCTTGAAGACCGCATCGCCGACCCAGACAAACATTGGAAATTCGACCCCCAAGATCTGGCCGAACGCAAATTCTGGGATGCTTACCAGCGCCAATACGAAAAAACCATCGAAGCCACCGATGCAGAGCATGCGCCTTGGTACATCATTCCTGCCGACTCTAAAACCCAGCGCAACCTGGCGATTGCCCATATCGTGCAAGAGAAACTAGCCAGTTTAAAACTCGCTTACCCGCCCGGCAATCCTGAGTACAGCAAACTCAAAGTAGTTTAAACCTGCATGTTTCCATATCTGGCTGAATTACTTGCGCTGCCACTATACCCATTGTTGTCATGGCAAGGTAAGCGCACTCGTGAAACTACGCCACGCTTGCCAGAAGCCGGTGGAGCGCGTTTTGGCATTAGTCACTACCAGCCGGAGCTTGGTTATGGCGACAATCATGCTGATCGGAATGTTGACGGAGATGTTGGCTTCCGGCTGCTCAGCATAGGAGAATCGCCCGTTGCCGGTGTTGGTGTAGCCAACCAGAACCTGGCTATCACAGCGCAATTGGCAAAGGCGTTGGCCTCACGTTTGAAAACCGATGTGAGTTGGCAGGCGATTGGTAAAAACGGCGCAGATATAGCGAGTGCGATTCAGCATTTGCTGCCGCAACTATTTAATTTGGCAGACAAATCAACGCAGATTGATCTGGTGTTTGTCGCATTTGGGGTCAACGACACGACGGCGTTCAGATCTGATCAGCGCTATCGAGCTGAGTTGTGTCAGTTATTAGCCGCGATACAGCAGCAACTCGCACCCAAACAAATTCTGCTGTCGGGCGTGCCGCCGGTGCACGCATTTCCCGCTTTGCCGCAACCCTTAAGATTCGTTCTGGGCAGCAAAGCAAAAGCACTCGATCTGGTCGCCAAAAAGTTAGTTTCCCAATTAGGTGATGGACGTGGCAACGTCAGTCACATCCCTATGGCGCTGGATATCAGCGATGCGTCGTTGATGGCAGAAGATGGTTATCATCCTTCAGCCAAAGGCACGAAGGCGTGGGCAGAACAGTTAGTCGCGGCGCGTTATGGTCGGCAACTCCAATAAGAGCAAATCTATCTAAAGTGGCGATAAATTAGTATATTTTGCGGTACTTATGCACATTTTAAATAAGCTAGTATCTTAATAAAAAACCATGTGTAAAGAAGTGCAAAGACAATAAATCTTTTAAAATCATCACCTTACAAGACAATATTCAATGCTTACTTTATTACTGGTATTGTCATCGCCATAAAATAGAAACTATCCACAAAGTTATCCACAGTTTCTAAACAGTAATTTCTATCAACTTTCTCTCAGAATTTCACCAGATTGCAGCAGATCAGATGCCTTGATCAGGCGCATCGGCGATAATGTCGGATTAGCGCTGCGTTTGACATCCCGGAGAACAGCAGCGAACGCCACTTCTGTACTCGTTTTATCGAAAGCAATTTATGTCGAACAGTTTTGCCCCGCTCAAAAATGACACATTCTTAAAAGCCCTGATGCGTCAGGAGACGGATTACACACCGCTATGGTTAATGCGCCAGGCAGGTCGTTATTTGCCGGAATACCGCGCCACCCGCAAAGGTGCCGGGTCGTTTATGAGCCTGGCAAAAAATCCCGACTTTGCGACGGAAGTGACGATTCAGCCATTGGACAGGTTTGAATTAGATGCGGCGATTTTGTTCTCCGACATTTTGACCGTGCCCGACGCCATGGGTCTGGGATTGTATTTTGAAGAAGGCGAAGGCCCTAAATTTGAACGTCCGCTCAAAGACGAAAAAGACGTGCTGGCTTTAAAAGTACCAGAGGCTGGCAGTCTGCAATATGTCTTTGACGCCGTCACGCAAATCCGTCACACCTTAAACGGTCGCGTGCCTTTGATTGGTTTCTCGGGTAGCCCGTGGACATTGGCTTGTTATATGGTCGAAGGGCAAGGGTCGCGTGAGTTTCATACCGTTAAAACCATGATGTATAAGCGCCCGGATTTGATGGACCATATTCTGCGTACCAATGCCACGGCTGTTGCGACTTACCTCAACGCGCAAATCGACGCCGGTGCGCAGGCAGTCATGATTTTTGATAGCTGGGGCGGGGCATTGGCTGACGGTGCTTACCAACGATTCTCCCTTCGCTATATGCAAGACGTAGTCAACCAATTGCAACGCGAAAAAGATGGCCAGCGTATTCCCGTCATCGTCTTCACCAAAGGCGGTGGCCTATGGTTAGAGCAAATTGCCGATATCGGTGCCGATGCAATGGGTCTGGACTGGACCGTCAATCTTGGTCAGGCACGCGCCAAAGTTGGGCATAAAGTCACCTTGCAAGGCAATCTTGATCCGGCAGTCCTGTTTGCCGACCATGATCAGATTCGCCAACAAGTCACTGCAACCTTACAATCCTATGGCATGCCGGGCGCCGGTCATGGACATGTGTTCAATTTAGGCCACGGTATTTCTCAATTTACCCCGCCTGATGCAGTTAGTGTTTTGGTCGAAACAGTGCATGAGGTAAGTCGTCAGCAGCGCCAAAACAAGGCTTAAGGTCTTGGCAAATAAGGTATCAAAACAATAAACCTTGGTACGCCTTGTAAAGACGTCATGTTGCTGTGCAACAGTCAATATTCATGCGCTTGTTAGCTTGATATGGCTGGGAGAACTAATGAAACAGCCGCAACAAAAAGCGCATAAAGATGCACACTTTTTGTTAGTTATGCACAAATATGAGGAGCGTAAAAATAAGTCGAAAATTTATTTTCAAGACTTTCTGCATATTTGCAAGCCATTGATTTTAAAAGACTTATTTTTTGCTTTCAGAATGGGCAGTTTGTTGAAACCCGCATAAAACCTAGCGCAACGCCATGTCAATACACCTTTGTCCACAAAGTTATCCACAGAAACTGTGGATATGTAAAAAAGACCTTATGAAACCGTTAGTTAGCGCACTTCCTCACAGGTTACATTAAGTTCGTGGAACACTGCATCCTCCAAATCGTGCTTGACACGCCACTTGATACAAGCTTCGACTACCGCTGGAATCTGCGCGAAATTGAGGCGGGCGGAGCTACATCTCAGACCGAACCACAAATTTCATCCGTGCCCCAAATCGGGCAATTAGCCTTAATTCCGTTTGGACGGCAAGAGGTGATGGGGCTGATTGTCGGTATCAGCGACACCACCGAGGTGTCCGCCAACAAACTCAAAGATGTACTTGAAGTGCGTACCCAACTCGCGCCTTTGCCACAAGCCTGGCTGGACTTATGTCGTTTTGCCGCTGACTACTACCAACGACCACTGGGCGAAGTCGCTTTGCCTGCACTACCAAAAAACTTGCGCACCAGTAAAGTGACATCGCTGGAACGCAATCTCAAGAAAGTCGCCAAAGATGCAGCGCCACAAGACACCAACCCCAATCCAGAACCCACCTTAAATGCCGAACAGCAACTAGCGGTCGACGCCATTGCGAGCGCCCAAAAGTTTTCCCCGCACTTGCTCTACGGTGTAACGGGTAGCGGTAAGACAGAAGTCTATTTGCAAGCCACCGCCAAGGTTTTGGCGCAAAGCACTGACGCGCAAGTCTTGATTCTGGTACCAGAAATCAACCTCACACCGCAATTAGAGAATCATCTGCGTCAGCGTTTTTCGGGTATCCAGATCGCCACTTTACACAGCGGCATGGCCGAAGGCGAACGCGTGCGCCACTGGCTGTCTGCTCATTTAGGGCAAGCCCGTATTATTCTTGGTACGCGTTTAGCGATACTCGCGTCCTTGCCCAACTTAAAAATGATTGTCATTGACGAAGAGCACGATCCTTCTTACAAGCAACAAGAAGGCTTGCGCTATTCGGCTCGCGACCTCGCCGTTTGGCGCGCGCGTCAGCTCGACATCCCGGTCGTGCTCGGCTCCGCCACACCGTCTTTAGAAAGCTGGCACCACGCCAATACTCAACGGTATCGCAAGCTAAGTTTGCGTGAAAGAGCAGTCAAAGACGCTGTTTTGCCCGTTGTCAAAGTCATCAACACCGAGCATGAAAAACCGAGTGAAGGTTTGACACAAAGATTAGTCACCGCCATCCGCTTACGTTTAGAGAAAGGTGAGCAGTCACTACTATTTCTAAACCGGCGTGGTTATTCCCCCGTCATCGCCTGCGACGCCTGCGGCTGGATCAGCAACTGCACCCGCTGCACCGCGCATCTGGTCATGCATAAACTCGATCACAAACTACGTTGCCACCATTGCGGTTTAGAGCAACGCATCCCAAGATCATGCCCGACCTGTGGCAATATTGACTTGCAACCTCTGGGTCGCGGCACCCAAAGAATCGAAGAAAGCCTTGCCCACATTTTCCCTGAAGCAAGGGTATTTCGTATTGACGCCGATTCCACCCGGCGCAAAGGCAGTGCCGAAGCCGCCTTCGACACCGTGCATCGTGGAGAGGTCGATATCCTGATCGGTACCCAAATGGTTGCTAAGGGCCACGACTTTAAAAACCTCAGTCTGGTTGCTGCGCTTAATCCCGATTCTGCCCTGTTCTCGCAAGACTACCGTGCGAGTGAGCGCCTGTTCGCCCAGCTCATGCAAGTCGCCGGCCGCGCTGGCCGTGCCGCCCGCAAAGAAGGCGGCAATCTCAGCGAAGTCCTGATCCAGACTCGCTACCCTGACCACCCGCTATACCACGCACTGATGGCGCATGATTACGACAGCTTCGCCAACGACTTACTGCAAGAACGTGAACAGGCAGGCATGCCACCGTTTATCTACCAAGCTTTGTTACGTGCCGAAGCCAAAGAGCTACAAATCGCCCTCGACTTCTTGCATCAGGCCTCCGCCCTCGCCACCGACCCTGGCATCACCGTCAACGACCCTATCCCCATGACCATGACCCGCGTCGCCAACGTCGACCGCGCGCAACTATTAGTCGAATCCACTTCACGCCCCGCTTTGCAATACTTCCTAAAAAACTGGATCAGCGACTTGCGCGCCCTGAAGTCACGGGTGAAGTGGTCGGTGGAGATTGATCCTGTCGATATTTGACTGATTTTAAGCCTAAGCAAATACGATGCTCTGCCGTGACCACGCTGACCCCTGCAGGTTTGTGACGTCTACGGTAACGTGTAATCGAAGGTATAAAAATGCTGCCCGTTATTGATTTGTATCTTCATCTGCCCAGTGATTCCTGCCAATTCATCGGTGCCGGAATCTGGCACGATTTGGACCGCTAAATCCGCTTGGCCGCGATTCATCGTTCCTGTATGCATCAGGACAAAACTACCTTTCTTGCCTTGCAGACTACCTGTCACGCGTTCAATCGCGACATAACCCGCCGAACCCTTGGTTTCTGTAACTGCAGCCAGCATTTCACCTAAGCTAGACGCATTTAGGTCACCATTAAATTGCTTGATGATCGTTTGGCGAGCAAGTTTTGCGGCTTCGATTGCTGTTGCTGGTACTTGCGGATTCAGTTTGATGTCAAAGCCTCCTCTAGCGTGGTGCATATTTGGCGCCTTTAAAATGATAGATGCGGACTCTGTTGCTGCTGGGGTGGTAACGCAGGCGCTCAGGCAAGTTAATAAGTAAATGCTGATACCGACGTGATGTAATAAGTTTGTTTTCATCGTAATCTCCTTGGTAATAAAAATGTCTCCATTGACCAATCCAGATTAAATAGGACGCCAGACCGACATGATAGGAAAAACGCGACAACGTGTTATTAGAAAGAGGGCGTTATGAGCAACACCGATCCTTTGGCGCAAACGCAGATACAAAACCAAGAGCCGCCCAAACCACGTGGTGTTTTGCGCCCGACGCTCAATTAGGGAGAATTTCAGCATCACCGGCAAGTGCCTTCTGCCGCATTAGCTGATGTTATTGAGCACTACTGGTATGTCAGTTGGGATTTGCGTGGCTTACCCGCACAAGAGCAAGCCACTTTGCCCCATCCGAATGTGCATCTGGTGATAGAGCAGGGACAAGCGCGCATTTACGGTGTGCACAGCCACCGCTTCATCAGGCAACTGGCCGAACAGGATCAGGTCTTTGGTATCAAATTTAAGGCCGGAGGCTTTTACCCTTTTTATCGACAAGCCTTAGCAAGCTTACATAACCGATCAATTGACCTTACTACTTGTTTTGGTCAGTCCAGTGCGGATTTTGCCGGACAAATATCTGCCGCCGATAATTTTCTCGCCAAATGCGCAATAGCAGAAAACTTCTTACTAGCCCATTTACCGCCATCCGATCCGCAAGTCCTCCGCGTCAGTCAGCTAGTTGCGAGCATAGAACAAAACCGCAGCATCACAACGGTCGACGATCTGCTTCGAATAAACGATCTGGACAAGCGCAGCTTGCAGCGCTTGTTTCAAAAATATGTCGGTGTCGGTCCGAAGTGGGTTATTCAGCGCTACCGCTTACACGAAGCCATTGCCCAGATTCAGGAAGGAAAAACACTTAACTGGATTGCGTTAGCGCTAGAACTTGGCTATTTTGATCAAGCCCATTTCGGACGTGATTTTCGGGCCTTGGTGGGCATGACGCCTGCGGAATATGAGAAGAGCTTGGTCTAGGCGAACGGATGGTACGTTTTACACACTGGATTTAAAATATACTCCAGGCGTGTATATTTAAAGTGTCCATATATTATATGGACAATAAGGCATATTTGTACTGATCAACAGGGGAGTATATTTAATAAGGTCGGTATTCTCAGGTGTGTAGAGCCCTTTAAGGTTTTGAAGATTGTAAGAGTATGGAAACAAATGGTATTTTCTTAACTGCCAAGTTAGCATATAAAATTGGCAAATTAAATCACCTCAAGTTTCAACAGCGCGCCGGCTTCGCCACGCGTGCCTGTTACCTCAAACCTTAAACTGCGGGAATAATCAATGAAACTGTCCATAACCCAAGAGCAGCAACAAGAGATGCGACACGCCCACTATGATGGCGCCCCGGGCGTTCTGGTATCTGGTCTCGTTTGGATTGCTGCCACCTTGGTATGCTATCAGTTCGGTATAGACAAGGCTGTATGGACTCTGCTCATAGGCGGTGTATTTATTTATCCAATTAGCCTCGTTGTAACAAAGGCGATAGGACGCCCCGCGAAGACAAGCAAAGACAACGCCTTGAACCAACTTGGGATGGCATCGACAATTTGGCTAATCCTTTGCTGCGCGATGGCCTACGGCCTTTTCCTTCTAAAGCCAGCGTTATTTTTCCCCGCAATGATGGCAACGATAGGAAGCCGCTACCTGATCTTTGCAAGCATCTACGGCAGATCAATTTTCTGGGTGATGGGCGTGAGTCTGATTGTCGCTGCAAATCTCGTCCTCTTCGCAGCGGTAACGCCTGTCATTGCCGCTGGACTTGGTGGATTGATCGAGGTTTTATTTGCATTTTTAGTGTTTTCAAAAGCGTCCAAGTCAAATATCAAATAATAAAATCAAGCAAAAAAATCAGGCGACATCCTATGTTGTTGTTCGCTCAAATTAAAAATTCGCGCCGGATATCGCTCATATTAATAGGGGACTAGATGTACTCACGTGGATATTTTTAGTCATGTAAGAGAAAGTTTTATACCTGACGCTCTGCGTGAAACATAGCTTAAGCTTATCTACGAGCTAAACGCATTGCTCATGATGCCTTGACCATAACCCGAATTAATTTACTCGGCCAATCAACACCCGTAAGCGAAATCACCGCGATGCGCATAGTAAATCGATGTAGAAAAGTAGCCCTCGCATGGGTGCTTCTGGCCTCAGTTTTTTGCTCCCCATCCTATGCCGCCGACGCTGTCCCGGAATTGCCCAGGCATTTATTGATAGCCCGCGAACTGGCTGAGAATATCAAGCCTGCGAATAACCATTACAGTCTGGGTGTGCAGTCGATTAGTTTTCCCGGTGATGTGTTTTCCAGCGATTACGTCATGCGGGCGGACTGTTCAGGGCTTTTGCTAGCGTTGATTGAGCGGGCTCACTATCCGGTGCGGACTCAGCTTGCTTTTTTGAACTGGACGCCAAGCAGAAAAAGGCCAGTTGCAGAGGACTTCGTTTTTTCGATAGAGACCGGTAAGGGTTTTCAGCAGATCATCGATGTGCGCCTGATACGGCCTGGCGATGTGCTGGCGCATGCGATGCTCAATGCCAGCGACAAATCGCAAACCGGTACGACCGGGCATGTAATGTTGGTCGACAGTGAAGCAAAAAAAATCGAACCGCGTAATCCGCTTGTTGCTGGAACAGAGCAATACGAGGTCGCGATTATCGATTCAAATATAGAGTACCTGGGCTCGGATGATACAAGGCTCGCTGACCCCTCGAATAAAATTACAGGCCTAGGTCGCGGCACGATACGCTTGTATGCAGATACCGATGGCGCGCTGGTCGGTTGGGCGAGGAATTTTAAAAATACCAATCGATTCTTTTCCTACAGCCCCCGATTCCTATCTGACACTAAGGAACGCAAGGCGGCGATTGGACGCTTGATCACTCAGTAAACGGGTATCAAAACACATATATACGCTTCTCGTAGCATAACAATATTGACGACTCTAGGGTCGTCAGCTAACGCATATCACTGTGAGCCACGCTGGCACTCGTTCCATATAACTCATGAGCTTCTTGCAAAATACCCAAACCAGTAAAGTCGAGCATGGGTGTGGCCACTGTTGCGATTGGTTTTCTTGTTTGAAGCGGCACATGTGACA
>NZ_JBEONP010000081.1:0-10435 GCF_040544435.1 Undibacterium sp. GrIS 1.2 | reverse complement strand
AGACAAAATCACTAAAAAAGCATCATTTTATTTTTTAAAAATTCAACCTTTGCTGAAACGGCTCTGATTAAGGCTGTCATGCAAAGGTCTCAAACAGGTGGTTTTTCACATTCTTTATAAAAATCTTTAAACTTGTCCCATGGTGGTTAATCCTTTAATAATCGGTCGCGCAGTGAAGCGGCTGCAAAATCTTAATTACCGCAGCCTTGAAACTGGCTTGCGCGAAATAGACACCACATTGGCCCAATGGAATGCATTATCCTGTTTGCACCAACCCTTATGCCAACGACTCCCAACGCATATGATTAAATTGTAATTGCACAAATCAGTATATTCAATTTATTGACGCTGAATGATGTCAATGGTAATCCCCAAGAAGGCCTAGTGATAGGTACGACATCCTTCAAAGTATGGACTGCCAGTAAATCACTTTACAGACGAAAGTCGTATTAATTAAATTAAATTCGAGGAACGGAATGCTTAGATAAAATGCGCAACCCTAGGAATTGCAGGAATATTTTTTGAACATTGTGCGTTTGACCTACAGCGTATAGAATCGCACACAGAGGCAATTTCGGGACTAACCACTGCTAGAGTGAATTTCCCAGTAGCAAACATTAGTAAGGCGGTGCAAAACGCTCTATTGTCGTGCACAACTCAGGGCTACCGTGATCTTTTCGATGCGGCCTGTCAATTGGACATGGCTGTTCATTTGCCTGATAGTGTTGGACTGATCGATGCCACCAACTCGGCTGTCTCCGACCCAGACATCGACCAATGCGAATACTACGCAAGGTTAGTCTGCGCTTCATGTCCATATTCATTTTCTGGCCTATCCGATTCAAGCAAAGCGATACTAGCCAGGTAATTGCCACCCCCAATGAAAGGCTAGAAAGCGCCTTTGTGCATAAACGTTCAATGCCAAGTAGTTGTTAGATTCCGCGAACAGTGATTTTCTATTTAGGGGTACTTTTGCGTGCCCGAACGTTTCTAATGTCGCTGTCAAATCGCTCTTGATATGAAGTGACGCGCTATCATCGTTATGTAGTCTGTACGTACGAGAGCAATGCCATTTAAGATGGGGGAATTGCCTTTTGTCAGCTTTTATATACGCTACAACTTCGCTATAATATAGCGTTTAGCTGTAATCGTTGTATGTCCCGCTGAAGCGCCTTGACTTGCCGCTGCAGCCCCGTCTGTCCAGGAACTGGTTTGAATTGTTACGGCGTTTAATGGATGGGAGTACTTCAAGACCGAGTAATTGATTCTTCCATCTATACAACGTCGGCCTGCATACCGCTAGTTTTTGAGCAATTGCTTGTACACTTGTTGTCATGGTACACAGCTCGATCACTGCCGCATTCTTGAATTCAGGGGAATGCTGCACGTTTGCGGCTCTGCCTACAATGCGACGGCGAACTTCGGGTTGCAGTTCATCAATCCATATCGTGTGCGTTGCACGGCAGGGGTATCCCAGTGCCTTCATCGTTGAAGCAATACAGCGATCGTGCTCTAGGTAATGTTGAACCGCTGCCTGTTTCTGTTCTTCAGGATACTTCTGTCTTGAGCGAATATACCGCACCTGCAAATCGCGACTTTGTAAATATTCTAGATACCAGCTCTTGAGTGTATTCTTTGTTGGATAGCTCAACTGCCGAATGCTCGAGCCAGTAGGTTTCCCGAGCTTGATATAAAGCTTAACTGCTCGAATGCGGTCTTCGTATGAATACATAAACTACCTCCAAGTAGTCCAAGTTTTTGTCGGCACTCCCAGGGGGTCAATTTCCGGTCGGCGCCAACACCCACATACTATTCTGGATTGTTTCATCCCTCGCTTGAGGTTGTATGCCAGAACGCGCGGCCTCAGAATAGAAGCACTGGGTAATTGATCATCACACGATTAATCTCGAAATTTTTGCTTGGATAAGTAGGATCAATCCTGTGACCGATATAAATGTACATGAATGACATGCCCTTAAGTAACCCTTGCTGCAGCGTGTATTTTGCTTGCACTCCGTGTTCGGCGTGCCCACCTGCTATCGGCAGCCCCCCTTTCCAATATAGTCCGTGCAAATTAGCGTCAGTAGCTGCATTTCGTTTCGCTTCATTGGCAGCTTCGACACCCCATGCCTTGACTCCCCACAAGGACAATTGAAAACCAGGCGCACCTATGGGTGTACCGTCGATCTTGTAGCGGATTTGTGCGGACTGTTCGTGCGGCGCGTTGTAATCTACCCCCATCGAGTTCACCAGATATATTCCCGCGGTCTCCCCTGCAAAATCAAAAAACTGATCGCCAAAAATACGCTGGTAACCAAATACGAGATTGGATGCCCCGTATTTGGCAGACAACATCAAACTCGCGGCTTTATTGTTGATCGCCCCTTGGAGCTTCTTGCCTTGGTCGTAGGTGAAATAGCTGTCGGCTTTGACCTGCCAGCGAATAGCATGTTGGCTTCCGAAAGAGTGACTTGCGGAAACATAATATTGATTCCAGACATCCTTCGCCTGACTTGCATACAAGGAAAGTTCGATATCACCAGGCAATTTCCAATCGCCTCCAACATAACTCAATCGATCGTACGCCGTGCCGCCATAATTAGTCGAGAGCGGTTGTAACTGAGTCGCGCCGCGCGCATTGACGGCATTAAAACTACCTCCACTCAGGGTGAGGCCGCTGAAAGAGTGGTTGACGAACGAAGTTCCTCGAAAACTGGGCGGCAGCGCCCGAATATCATAGGGATCCAGATAGGGATTAATGATCATTTCTTTTCCGACCTTGAACAAGGTATTCGAAAATTCCGCCTTGAACGCGTACGTCCCTAGATAACTCCAGAATTTGTCGTTTTGCCCGCTACCGTCTGGTTCCAAATGTACCAAATTGCGTGACCCTTCGCCGCCATCGAGCTTGAGTGCGACAAATGGTGCAAAGTCGATGCCGAATCCTACAGGCCCTTCTGTCATACCCGACTCGAAACGCGCTTGCATACCTTGCACCCAACCAATCCGTTTGGTTGTGCGCTCGATGTCCAATACCTCGGCATAGTTCCGGAATAGCAGAGTCATTGTGCTGTCGCGAACGAAGCCCGCACGGGAAATTGCGTTTCTTTCCTCGGGCTGCGAGGGGCCATCGGGCTGTAACGGCAGTGCCGCCTCAGTCTCGCCGAGTGCTTGATGACAAGGGGCTATCACTACCACGGCAGCACAAATGTAAATCGACACCTCGTAAAAAATATTCTTTACAAAACTCATTGCGCAATTCTCCTTATACCGATACGAGGTAGTGCAGCGACCAGAAAACCAAGGAAAAGCGCACTCCCCAATGCTATATAAATCGTGCGGATTGCCACCGTATCTCCCAAATAACCAACCACGGCATATAACGCCAGTCCGATATACGATATGAACATCGTGATGGTTGATTTGACCCTGCCAAAATAAGCGGGGTCGACTTCCGAAACCAGGATAGTGTCCGTGTTGACGCGAATGGTGCAGGCCAAGAAACCCAGCAGCAAGTAGGCGAAAAATGCCTGAGGCAAGGCGTGTGAGGTAAGAAATAGGAAAACGGCTGCCGACAGCAGGAGCAATCCCAACAGACCAAACAGCCGACGATCGATTTTCTTGACAATGGTGCTGAGAGACAAACCACCGAGCAGAGCGCCTGCCCCCCATGCCGCATCGATGATGCCAAAGCCAGACGCACCAGCGGCCAACTCCCTATCGACAAACGCTGCCAACAAGGTGTTGCAGACGTACAAAGTGATGTAGACGAACATCTGCAGATTGGCGAGCCAAATGATATGGCTGTGTTGGAAAATATACTTTGCTGTGGCCTTGAATTCATCCATAAAACTAGGATGCTTGGTAATTTCACCAAACTCAGACTCCAACCGCGGCGCCAGCGTCTTAATGCAGGAGGTCAGAATCGCAGAAATAATGAGCGCAAAGGCATTGACTAGAAGAACTACCGGTGCACCAAACTGCGCCACCAGCAGGCCACCCACCCCCGCCCCGACAAGCACGCCGATTTGCATGCACATATTGCCAACAATATTTGCCGATAATAGCTGCTCGCGTGAAACAATCGAACGTACCATGGCACCGACTGCGGGCTGAAAAAAATTGTCGCAAATGGCAATGCAGAAGATACTCACATAGAATATGGTGAGATTCGTTTTGATGGAATACGTGGCAACCACTAGCGCGACGAGAATGGCACACCTTACCAAGTCGGCACTGATACAAATGCGGCGGGCGTCCCCGCGATCAATCAATGCGCCGATCCATGGCGAAAACAACATTCCTGGCAAGGTTGAAAGGATCAAAATCCAGCCTATGGCCGATGCGGAGTGTGTGATCGTCCACAGATACCAAGAGATGGCAACGAATTGCATCCCAGTGCCTACCGAGGTCAACGCGGAGGCAGCCGCATATTTGCTGTATTCCCGTTCCCGTAAAACTGAAAAAATGCTACTCATGATGGGTCCTATGCGACGATAATGTGAATTTTTTTCATGGCGTTTTCGACGTTCTCGATTGCCTCGGCGGCGCTGTCGCCGATTGCCAAAATATAGCCATGCCGTTCGTTAGAGTTTTTAAAACTATTGGTGCGCATTCCGATTTGTAAATCAATATCGCAGCGCACCACCCCCGCTGAATTACGTGCCTGCTCAATGCCGGCAATTGCAGTAATCTCTCCGGCAGGCAGAGTCAAATAGCGTATGGCCGCACCGCCGGCGCGGTTCGAGGAGTGCGCCGCTTCCTTTCCCGCGTATCCCTGCAATGTGGCGCCAATCATGTCGACCCCATGCACCAGTTCGACCATTTCGAAAATCCGGTCGCCGCCTGTGCGCGTGTGAGATTCAACGATGACCGGGCCGTCATCAGAGATGATCATCTCCGTATGCGAGGGGCCGCTCATATGGCCAACTGAAACGAGAAATTCTTCCGTTAGCGCTTTGATTTGCGCTACCAATGCCGGCGCAAGGGCTGATGGCATACTGTGTCCCGTTTCGACGAAATGGGGGGCACCGGTAGTGATTTTGTCTGTCACGCCCAGAATCGTATGCTTGCCATGCCAGCTGAAACCCTCCACGCTCACTTCTAGGCCATTGATGAATTTCTCCGCGATCGGGCTCGCATTGGGAAAATCCTTGACGATAGCGGCATACGCTGGTGCAACTTCATGCGCGGCGTGCAATTTGTGAATCTGCTTGCTGCCAGTGCCACTAATCGGTTTAAGAATCACCGGCCAGCCACAGCGCTGTGCGAAATCAATGACATCTTCCGGTGAACTGGCGATTAGATAGGGAATTGACCGAATCCTTTGGACATCGAGATGCTCGCGCATCCGACCTTTGTTGCAGGTGAGCAGCACGGGCGCCAGCGGATTACTGGCAATGCCGAGTCGATCACCGATCACGGCGGCGTTCAGCATGCCAAGTTCCTGGAATGACACAACCACATCGAACGGCTTAGTCGCATGCAACGAAGCGACCAACTCAGGAACGGCTGCATTATTCAGATCGGACGTGATGATCTGATCGGCCAGCTCAAAGTCTCTGTGCGTTATATTCCCTTTCTTCTGCACAAGTGTTAACGCAAAACCGAGTGCCTTGGTTTTTTCATAAATATCGGTCCAGCCACCGATCATGAGCATATTACGTTCCATAATTTCTCCTCGATAATGTATTCTTAATTTTTTGGGGCGGCAGCCGCCTCAGTTGCGAATCTCGGTCAGTTTGATGCCGAGCACCTGCTCCACCTCTGCGTAAAATCCGTCTATCTTGCTGACGACCGCGTCGTAGCTGTCGGCGGTGGTACGAACCACGCCGTAGACGTCGTAATTGGTATGCATTTTCTTAACTATCTGGCCTGGACGAATATCAACATAACCCGAATGCAATCGCTGCTGGATCGGCTCAAACCAGTTTTCTGGCAAATTAGCCCGCACAGTACAATGCTCCGCGACACCGATCAGTGAATGGCTTGCGGCAATTTTGCACTCGAGCTTGGTCAGGCCGATTCTCTCGCCAAGAAAGATTCGCACCAGATACTCGAATAGGTTCGCCCCAGTCGCGGCACGGATCAGGTCCGGAATGGTGCCGCCGGCGATGCGTGGATTGACTTCAACCAAGCGAGGACCATTCTGGGTGTAAATAAATTCCACGTGAAAAATGCCGAGATCGAGGCCCAACACCTTCAGCACCCGAATGGCATACTGTGCGACTTCGTCGTATTGCGCCTCGCTCAAGCCGCACGGAATAATTGATCCCATTTCTAAAATTGGATTGTGGGCTCCTGTCTTGCGGCGCAAAATGGCAAATGGCATCCATTCTCCGTGAGCACTTACACCAACTTCGATCGAATACAAAGGGCCGACTGCCAGTTCCTCGATAATAAATTCGAGGGATAGCTCTCTGCGTAAGCTGAGGTCCAGGTTCAGGAGTTGGGATTCAGCCTGTTCAAAATGAGCCAGAACATCCGATTCCGAGTGCACAAACGTAGTGATCAGCTTGCCCATGCCAGTTGTAGGCTTGATAATAGCCGGATAGCCTATCGTTTCTAGGGCCGCCAACGCTTGCTTAGCGGAATGAACCGACGCGTGCTTGACCGATGGAATCTGCGCTTCATCTAGCAATTGGCGGCAACGAGATTTGTCGCGAGCATTTTCAATTCCAGTAGGGCTAGTGGAGGGAAATCCCAATTCCGCCGCCGCTGCCGTGGTTGCCGGAACGCACTGGTGTAACGTACTCAGCACAGCATCGACGGGGAAGGCTGTGCTACATGCCTTTAAAGCATGGCGCACCGCATCGACATCCTGCGTATCGCTGGTGTTCCAAACATGGTCGACATTCTGACTGACGATCATCTTGTCTTCCTCTGTGAGCAGCCAATCAACATTGCCGGATGTAATGAACGAAACTCGATGCCCGAAACGTTTTGCAGCCTCGATTGCCTGGATACCCAAGTGCGTAGTTTCTACAAAAACTATATGCGCCATAGTGCTTCTTCCTTGTCTCAAATAACTAGTTGCCGGTGGCAACAATTTGCCAGCCTTGCTCGCCACGTAGATCTTCCAATGACAGTTTCACCAATGGACTTTCAACCGTGATAGTTTGGGCTTAGGGCGCATCGCAATCGTGATATAGGCGTCTACGGCACGATAAATCCTTCGTTTCGCGGAGTGAAAAATGCGTAATCTGACCCCTAAAACATCTACGGATAGGTCGGATTTGGGGCAAGGGGAGGGTGAAGGTGATGCAGCAAGGTGCTTGAAAAATACTTACCTAATGGCAAGAAGGGCATACGGCGAGGTCAGGGGACGCAATGCCAAAGCGACTAAAATGAGAGGAAACGGCCGTCTGAGCGGCCGTTTAAGCTACTTGGAGTTGGGCAGACCCACCCCACTATCGCTCATCGCCTCAAGGTACCGCAGGTTCGTTTCGACCATCATCGGTGGTAAGCTTTTAAAGATTTGTTCGAGCGTCGCACTCGGATGCACGCGGCGAAATTCGTCGACCGCCTCGAGCATCTTCATCTTGTTCCCGGCGAGTGCGTAATAACAGGCAAGCATACGGTAGACCCATGTCACAGAGTGCCCTAAATGGATACCCTTATAAACGAGTTCAATAGCCCGATCGTATTCATTAAGACTCGACCATGCCAGTGCCTGCCCGAAATAAACGTTAAATTTGAAGGGATCCATCGGGCTCAGTTGTATACTTTGCTCGAAACTGGCCAAGGCCTCACGTGGTTCATTGCTCAGCGCGTGCAACCAGCCCAGACGCATCCAGCCCCAGGCATTGCACGGATCGATTTCGAGGCAGCGATTGAGCAATATGCGCGCACGGCCCTGTTCAGCTGATACCATCGTGTAGGTTGCCCCCAGAGCAGCCAACGCCGTCGCATCGTCGCCTACACACGCTTCGGCACGATGTGCGCTGTCCAAGGCCAAGCGCCGCTCGGCTTCGGCGTCATTAGTCCATAAGTAGCAAGTGCGCTGCGCATGGCACCACGCCTTGAGCGCCAAGGCATGGCCGTAGGTCGGATCCTTAGCGATAGCTAGGTCGAACAGGATCACCGCTTCGGCGTTACTTTCAGCGGTATGCAACCAAAATTTGGGATATCCCTTCATGACCAATCCATAGGCATCCAAATGCTCCGGCTGAGCACGCCGTACTCGCTCAATCTCGGTCTTGCGGATGGACGGATGAATCCCGGCAGCAATTTTTTGGGCAATCTGCTCCTGTAAATCGAACATGTCTGAAATATTGTCTCTAAAGCGGCCGCTCCAGACCACTTCACTATTAGTAGTCTCGACAAGTTGCACAAATACAAGCATTTCCGACGACACTATCTGGACGGTGCCATCGACAATATAGGACACGCCCAATTCCTTACCAACAACACGGGCATCGACAAAACGTTCCTTATAAGTGTAGGCCGATTGCCGCGACATCACAATAAACGCTCGCATACGCGACAAGGCTGTGGTCAGCTCATTGACAATGCCATCAACCAGGAAGTTGTGCTCGCTGTTGCCATGCTGCACGAAGGGCAATACTGCAACCGATGGGCGACCGGAAAGTGGCATGCTGGTAGGCGGCGCGGGTTTCAGAGCCAGTGTTGTAACTTCATCGGCGACGGTAGCGGGAACCTCCGCCGCCGCCCTGCCTTCCTCGATCAACATGATCGTTTCTGGTTCCGGCTCGACCCCTAGCTCTTCTTGGAGCGCTTTGCGACACAACTCCAACTGCTTGTGCGCCCGATTCACCCGGTTCTCGCACAAGGCGACACGTATGAGTGCGCGATGCGCTTCCTCTGCGGTCGGATCAGTCTTGAGCAATCGAGAGGCAAGTCCGGTAGTAGCACCTACCAACGCCGGACGCCGGCTCATCTCCTCTACCAAGCGCAGGGCCTTTTCTTGCAGGGCCTCGCGATGGGCAATAAACGGGTACTCATCGATGGTACCAAAGGAGGCACCTTCCATGAACGGGCCGCGATACAACTCAGCCGCCAGCACTAGCTCCTCGTCTGCAGCGCCTTTGGTGAACAGACGCTCACAGATGTCTTCAAAAGTCAGCAGGTCTATGCGCCCTGGCAACACCTCTAGACGAACCGTCTCTGAATCGGAGACCAACGTGATCCCTTTACCCTCGGCCAGCACCTTGCGCAGCGCAGTCAGTGCTTGGCGCAAGCAAGATTTGGACTGCCCGTCGGACCGGCCTGGCCAAAACCGTTCGGCCAGAATTTCACGGAGTACGCCACGACTGCCCGCAGCGGCAATTGCAGCCAGAATCAAGGTCGTCATGCGACGTAAGCTGAGCAGCCTATCTGCGTCATCGAGCACGCCAAAACTTCCTAACATTTCAATTCGCATAAATCGCCATTTGTTTGCTTTTAGTTATTAAAAAAAACGCATTTTTCACGATTATTTACATGAAGTCAACGAATTATTGCTCAGTATTTTTTGTTCAGAAAACGCTACTCCCCCAAGCTCCCTCATGCACCCAACACAGGAACGGCCATTCTCTAGTATTGGGATGATCACAATTACAGTTGCAAATATAACAAACGCGGCGCGTACCACATTAAGCGGTGCGCACTCCTGAGTGGCTTCGGCTTGCTCAGTCACACATCCATAAAGGAAAAACACCATGGCCCAATGTCTTGGTATCGGGATAGGTCCCGCCAATCTTAGCCTCGCCTGCCACTTGGCCGATGATGGGGTTAAGGCTTTATTTTTTGATCGCAGTGCGCAATTCGGATGGCATGAGGGCATGCAAATCGAGGGTGCTAACCTCCAAGTTTCTCTGTTCAAGGATCTAGTCACGCTAGCGAATCCAAGCAGCGCCTACACTTTCCTTACCTATCTACACCAACAAGGACGCCTTGGCCATTTCATTAATGCGCGATTCGACGCTGTTTCACGCCGTGAATTCGCCCACTATCTGAGCTGGGTATGCAGCCAAATCAAGGGACTTGAATTTGGTACCGACGTGCAGGAAGTGGATCATGACGGTACCTTTATCGTGCGTACCAGCGGTGGCGATTTCCGCTCTCCAAACGTGGTGTTCGGCGTCGGCAAGGTACCTGCCTTCCCCGATTTCATACATCAGGCTCCGGATGACTACCTGTTCCACAGCGCCGATTTTACGTGGCGCGGCAAAAACCTTGGACAACGTTCGGTCGCAGTGATAGGCGGCGGACAATCCGGAGCGGAGATTTTCTTGGACTTGATCTCGCGCTGCGGCCCGAATCGCCCTTCTCATATCACCTGGATTTCCAGTCGCGCCAATTTCCTGCCGATGGATGATAGTCCATTTACCAACGATATGTGTATGCGTCCGACAGACCCACCTAGACGATCAGCAAATAACCGATTTTGCCCGCAGCGGAAGCAATTCATCAATACGATTATTTTTACAGGTAG
>NZ_JBEONP010000080.1:0-11055 GCF_040544435.1 Undibacterium sp. GrIS 1.2 | reverse complement strand
TGTTCGCTGATTTCTTCACCAATAACCACCATCGGTGTGCCGCATGGGCAGGTACGTTCCTTTTCCGGCACATCATGCACGATATCAATGCGCTTTAATTCTGCAGGAAGTGGACCGCGCTTACCACGGGGTACTTTGCTGCTCTTTTTGTTGTTGGTGTCGTCTGGCGGCTCTTCAGCGCCAGGTATGGCAGCGATATCATCGACATCGGTTTTGTCAGCAGCCAGCGCTTCGGCTTCGTCAAATAATCGCCCCTGCGCGACGAGTTGTTCTGAGCTGGCGCCAAACATGCGGTGTCTGGCCTGGATCATTTGTTCGATCAGATGCTGGATTTTTTCCTGCGCCTCGCGTTCTATGGCCGCGATAGCCCGATTCAGTTCAGCTTCGTGCGCTGCTTGTTGTGCGTAAAGCAGTGCGGTTAATTCAGTGATATTGGTTGGCAGAACCGACGGTAAAGCAAACACCGGATGGCGTGATTTTGAAGTGGCTGAAGATGAGATTGGCGAGTTCAAAGGCATACGCCATCTTACTCAATCCTCTTATGAAACTGAAGCAAAATTAAGCGTCTTGTGTGGCTTATTTCTCCATAAATCGAAGCCTTCCAATAGCCATTCCAGTTCCTGTAATGTCATCTATTGTGTCACCGATTCATCCTCAGGCGGCCAGGCAAATTTTTCTGATTCTAAACGCTTCACCCACAAACAGAATCCATTACGATGCCAGTATAAAATCTTCATTTTTGTGCGCTGCCGATTAATAAAAACATAGAGTGCTGTATCAAATGGATTCAGACCTAACACCTGCTCGACCAAGACACTCAAGCCATTGATCGATTTTCTGAAATCCACTGCGGCCCGGCACAAATATACCTAACCAATTTGATAGCCCGAATGCATTAACGCATTCCCTGCATAGCGCGAATGACATTGGCCAGCCATTCCGGTGCAGGCGCTGCAGTCATTTCAAGTCGGATGCCTTGTTCTAGCACCAGAGCAAAGTTGGCAGCGCGCTGCTCATGGATTTTTTGAGGAACCTGCACAGCGACGAATGGCGATACGATTGCTGTGACTGGTTTAGGTACAGAATTAATTTCCATGATTTTCTGACGCCAGTAGTACAGTGATTTGGTTGAAATGGAATGACGTTTGGCATACGCGCTGATTGATTCCGGGCCTTGCATAGCTGCCGCTATATGTTCTTTCCAGAAGGCTGCGTTCGGCTGGGCTTTCATGTTCGCTCCGTGTTAATTAGGGTGGAGCGAGGATGCCAAAATTATTGAGGTGCTACAAGGCTGTAGTTCATGGAGCGCTTACGGTTAATCCGAGACCATCGCCCAGCGGCTGGTTCGCGACCGGACGGCATTGATGCCGTTGCTGGTCACGCCTTACGACGCCAGCCACAAGCAAACCAGCAGAGTGTCTTCGCAAGCGCCGGTTCGTTACCGCAGCAACGACTATTCGGTACCGACGCAATATGGCCATCAGGCGGTGCTGGTCAAAGGCACCGTCGACTGGGTCGACATCTATCTGGTCGGCAAGCTGGAGCGTATTGCGCGCCATCGCCGTAGCTATGCCAAAGCCGACTTCGTGGTGAACCTGCTGCACTATCTGGCCTTACTGGAGAAGAAACCTCGTGCGCTCGACCAGGCTGCGCCGCTGCAAGAGTGGGTATTGCCTGCGCTTCGAGCGACTGCGACGTCTGCTGGAAGCACGCATGGACAAGCGCGGACGCAAGGAATATATCCAGGTTCTGCGGTTGCTGGAAACCTTCAGTATCTCTAAGGTCGAACATGCCATTGGCCAGGCGCATCACCTCGGTGTGCTCAGCTTTGACGCCATCAAGCATTTGGTGCTGTGCGCCATCGAGCGACGGCCTCCCAAGTTGGATCTCACGCTGTATCCGTATTTGCCGAGCGCCACGGTCTGCACCACCGATGCGGGCAGCTATCTGAGCTTGCTTAGCGGGGCTGCGACAATTGCGCAACATAACGTGGAGCGCGCCTTGTATGAGCACCGACGTCGCCCGGTCACCCGAGACCACCACGGTGGCACCGCAGGTGCTGTTAGTCAACCACTTCAAAGCTCTGAAGCTGCCCACCTTTGCCCGCGAATATGAGAAGGTCGGGGCCGATTGCGCACGCGAAGGCGTGGATTACCCGCGGTATTTATTACAGTTGTGCGAACTGGAACGTATCGACCGTGAACGCCGCACAATGCAGCGCCGTATCCGGCTGGCCAGGTTTCCTGTAACCAAGAGTCTGGATACCTTCGACTTTATGGCGATGCCGACCCTGAACAAATCCCTGGTATTGGAACTAGCGCGCTGCGAGTGGATTGATCAACGTGAGAATGTCATCGCGCTAGGTCCTTCAGGTGTCGGTAAAACGCATACTGTGCTGGCACTAGGATTAGCTGCCTGTCAGAAAGGACACAGCGTTGCCTTTACGACAGCTGCGACTCTAGTGCATGAGCTGATGGAAGCGAGTGACGAGAAGCGGCTGCGTGCCTTGCTCGATAGGCTCACCCATCACGTCCACATCCTGGAAATGAACGGCGAATCGTATCGATTGGCCATCAGCAAGAAACGGCAACAGCGCAATGTCAAACCAAACAGCACTGTTGAAAAAGGAGAGTCCAACCCGTAAAAGCAACGTCTTGAGGGAACGGGCTACGCCCGTCACCCCAAGTCTGCAGAGTATAGAAATGTGCATTGAGAAGAGAACAATTCAGGGTCTCAACGGCTCTATTTATTAACCCAGATTGGTACACTTTTAGCGCGCCATTTGGTACATCTTCACTCCGGCATTGACATTCTTGACATGCGGGCTCTCCAAAGTGATCAGGTTGGGAGAGTGCATCAAATTAATCGCTATTCATAGGTGGTTGCGTTGGACGGTTACACAAAATCAGGAAAAACTGGCTGCATAAAATCCACCTGATCGCAGACGAAATATCGAGAGAGCCTCAAGGTGCTTGAAATAGGTATTGAAGGATATGTAGAAAAGAGTAATTTTGAAGCGAATACTTCACGTAAGAGCTGCGAAAAATTTATCTTTAGAAGGACAGTCTGATGCAGAGAATAGTGCATTCAAAGGCACTACGACGCCAACGGTAATTCAACGTAAAAAGTGGAGCCATGACCTTCCACACTATAGAAGCCAATTTTGCCAGACATCTTTTCTATCATTGACTTAGACAAGCTCAGCCCCAAGCCAGTACCCGCATATTTACGGGTTGCTTTAGCGTCTTCCTGACTAAATTTTTGAAAAATATTTTTTTGGAAGTCTGCAGAAATTCCAATCCCAAAGTCAACGACTTCTAGTCTGACCCAATCTGCAACCTGACGAATATGAATTTCTACTACTCCATTTTGTTGAGAAAATTTGATCGCGTTTGAGAGTAAATTGGACAATACTTGCATCAATCTCTGGGTATCAACACTGACCATCGACGCTGGTGAGGCTTCGTAGAAAAACTGCATTTTGATGGAGAAGTTTTGCGCATATCCCTGGTTCGCTTCAATGCTTTGTTTGACCAGGTCACGCAAGATAATTTTTTCTACATTGAACTGGATGCCGCCATATTCTAATTTTTCAAAATCCAGCAAATCATTAATCAACAAGGTCAGGCGAGAGGCATTGTTGTTTGCCATCGTGACTAAAGTTTTTGCCTGATCTGACAATCCTCCGCCAACACCACCCGCCAACAAGCCAAGTGCGCCGCGGATAGAGGTGAGTGGTGTACGTAACTCGTGCGATACAGAGGAGACAAATTCGCTTTTAAGTTTTTCTATGCGTTTTCGTTCAGACAAATCATGCAAAATTAAAACCACTAAATTTTGTGCTCCTAACGCTACTTTAGCCATCGCTAGTTCTAGCGGAATTTCTTCATGGGTTCTTTTTTTAGCGACCACTTCTTTACGCGCCGCTGTGGCGGTGCTGATGGTGTTGTCACCTATCATGTCAGATTCTATATGGTCATTCAGATAGGCTGCTAAAAAAGTGGCTGATTCTACTTCTGGGAAAAGCTCCAGAATGTTACGTCCAAATAATGCACCTGTTGAATAATCGAGCAATATCTCTGCGGATTGATTGGCGGATGTGATTAGTCCGTGCGCATCTGTTGTGATAATTCCCTCGGCGGCATTGGCTAAGATGGCACGCAAGCGGGCTTCACTTTCATGCAGTTGACTGGTGCGTTGCGCGACTAATTTTTCTACATTAAAAGTATGTGCGGTCGCTACCAGCACATAAACAGCTAATAAGGCGGAAAACAGTAGGCTGCCAAATTTGGTGAACCAGGTGATCCATGATGTATGAGCCGCCCAATAGGTCGCTGATGGTTGCGCCAGAAACGCATATTGTCGACTACCAAAATCAATCGTGGATTGGAAAACATGAGCAGTGTCGATGACTTTGATTGAATCATAAAAAACACCATTACTTCCAGGGTAAGACTGGTCATAAAATTCAAGTAAGAGATTAGCTTTTTTTTCTTCATTCAATAAATCACCGACCAGATTTTTTATCCTTACAACGCTGACTGCGGTACCTCGAAATGCGTCACGCCTTTCTTGTATATTGGTCACGGACTTGCCCCGTGCATAAATAGGTGCGTATAACAAGACGGAAAAATACTTGTCATCCCCCGACAGAAGTACCAAGGGATCGGTGACGGCAAGTTTGCCGCTATCTCGCGCTTCTTCTATCGCATTGCGCCTGATGGCGGTGCTGCCCATGTCAAAACCAAATACTCTTTTACCGTTTTCAAATGGCTCTATGTAGGTGATAGGGAAGTAATCCTCACGGTCTTCTGCGGGGACAGTTTTTCCGTTACTATTTTTTTCAGTAATTTGGAAGCTAATAAAGCCTTCACGTAATACGGATTCTTCAAACTTCGTTTTATCTGCACGTAGCACTCTAGGCACCCAAAGCAGATCAGTAATTTCTTTTAGTGTGGTGAGCGGATGTTCAGTAAAAATATGGAATTCAGTGCGGGATACTTTTTCTGATGCTGAATACAGGCGCTCTAAATCTTTGACCGCATCTGCATGAGCATTAAGGTTATTTTGTAGTTTCTGGCTAATTCTCTCTGCTTCCAAACGGAACTCAAGTCGCTGTTTTTGGTCTTCTCTGTTACGAATAAAAACGAATGCAATAACAACGGTAATCAGACAAATGACCAGCGGTAGCATGACGCTATAACGGCGGAAGTGCCATATATCTCTTGGTCGTGCCAGCAAAATCAGAACGAGCGGAGTGGTAATCAACACGCCTAAGGTGTCACCAATCCACCAGGTTAACCAGTGGCTGCTGATATCCGCTAAAGAGATGATTCCAAATAGATAAAGACTAACTGTCCCCCAGGTGGTGCTGACCATACAACCAAGTAAGGCGCCCATAATAAAAAAGTAAAAAATATCTTTATCGGTATCTAGCGCAAGACCAGTGTTTCGCTGTAATTGGGTCTTTAATTTTTGACGAACTAAATAGCTACTGACGAAGGCTTGCAAACACGCACCGCTGGCAAGGATTACCGCGAGCAGCAAGTTATTGCTGGTGATCTGGTGAGCCGGTTCCCAGGCGACGAACAGATTCACAATCAATGAACCTAGTGCTACACCCGGTAGCAGGCGATACCCACGAGTCAGAATTACGCCAAGTGCGATACCTGCCGGCGGAAAAATTGCGACCGCATAGCCAGGCGGTATGGCGAGCAATAAAGACAATCTTCCCAGCAGCGCGTACACCAAAGCCAAGCTGATAACTTGGAGCAGTAAGCTCGATCTTAGATCGTCAGATATACGCTTGACAGCAATCTGCATGGAATTCCTTGTTAGCGATATTTCTACGAATGACGGTTGGCAGTGATGAACTGATTTTTAGGTATGCGTTTGGCTTAAAGACTTGCTATCCAAAGAAGAGAAAAATTAGAAGGCGTATTGCTTAATGAAGTGTTTTTACATACATATTTTTTGTTGTAATGCATATACTCCCCATTACTTTTTATAAAAACACCAAATTGACCAATTAAGCTATGGACAATTAAAATATACATACTAGGAGTATATATATTGAAATTCATTACTCAGTTTATTCAAGTCGCATTATTTAAATCAGTGAGGAAGTGACTTTCAAAACTTCATCCGCTGTGGTGAGGCCTTCGATAATTTTATAAGCACCCGCGATACGCAAGGGCTTCATTTGGTCTGCAATACTTTGCTTTCTTAGCGCATGTATATCGGATTCTTGCTTAATGAGTTTACTAAACGGCAGCGTTACGGTTAGCAATTCATATAATCCAGTGCGGCCTTTGTAGCCTGTCAGGCGACATTCAGGGCAGCCGACTGGCCGATAAATTGTGGTCGGTTTTGGTAGATTCCATTCTTCGGTCAGACTTTTCCAAACTGCATCGGGCATTTCTCCATCATCTGATTTGCAATGCTTACATAGAGTTCTTACCAGGCGTTGCGCCAGAATCCCGATGATGGTTGCCTCCAGCAGATAGTAGGGGACTCCTAATTCTAGCAAGCGCATGATGGCGGAAGGCGCGTCGTTGGTATGCAATGTTGACAGTACCAGATGTCCGGTCAATGCGGCCTGGATCGCCATCTCTGCAGTGGGCAAATCACGGATCTCACCGACCATGATGATGTCAGGATCTTGCCGCATCAAGGCGCGCACGCCATCGGCAAAGTTCAGATCAATCGAGGGCTGTACTTGCATTTGATTGAAGGACGCTTCGACCATTTCTATAGGGTCTTCAACAGTACAGACATTTACATCCGACGTAGCAAGAGCTTTTAAGGTGGTGTATAGCGTAGTAGTTTTACCCGAGCCAGTCGGGCCCGTGACTAAAATAATCCCATGTGGTTTGCTGGTCAGCTGATCCCAGCGCACTGCATCCAAGGGCGGGAACCCAAGCTCTGGCAAGGTCTTGACTACGACTTCAGGATCAAAAATACGCATTACCACTTTTTCACCAAACGCAGTCGGTAAAGTGGATAGACGGAGTTCAACCTCTTGTCCGTCAGCAGTACGGGTTTTGATACGACCATCTTGCGGCCGGCGTTTTTCAATCACATCCATACGACCTAGCAACTTGATCCGTGCTGTCATCGCAATCATGACTGTCGCAGGGACCTGGTAGACCTGATGCAAAACACCATCGATCCGAAAACGGATGATGGCCATTTCGCGCTTAGGTTCCAGATGGATATCTGAGGCACGCTGGTCAAACGCAAATTGCCAGAGCCAATCAACAATATTGATGATGTGCTGATCATTGGCGTCGACCTGTTTATTGGCTTTGCCTAGCTCGACTAATTGTTCAAAATTATTCCGTAGAGACAGATCATTACTACTGGCTTTTTTAGCATCCTTGATCGATTTCGCTAATGAAAAAAACTGTGCAATATATTGAGAAATATCGAGCGGATTTGCTAGTACTAAACGGATTTCTTTACGCGTGATCTTGGCAATTTCTGCCTGCCACTCGGTATTAAAAGGATCTGTAGTCGCAATTGTGACGCTGTCTTGAGTAGATTCTACGGGCAAAATATTGAAGCGAGTCGCGTAGTTAGACGACATCACATCGGATACTTTGGTGAAGTCAATTTTTAATGGATCAATCCGGTAAAAAGGTAGCTTGACCTTGTTGGCTGTCCACTCGGTGAGCCAATCCAAGGTTAATTGTTGATTCGGCTTTTTTACCGAATGCAGCTTGGCTTGTGCTACTGCCGTCAGCGTATGCATCGCCGCCGGGCCATTTCTAAGAATGGCTTGCGCGCTATTAAACTCTGCTTTGGCATTTTCCTTTAGGATAATGCCGTCTGCCATCAACCAGGTAAAAATTTGCTGCATATTTAAGGATTGATGTGGCGACTTAGTCATTTTGTTCTCGATGTAGACAATGTTCAGGTGGACTTTGCAGTTTCTTTTAATCCATCTACCCAAGATTTTGCAGGTAGTTTACTGATTTCTTTGATGATTGCTGCACGTTCATACAGTACCGGAAAATCCAGTTTGATGGCAGATTTGAAGGCAATAGCGACGACGTTGCCATCGTGTACTTCTGGCAAACAGAGTACGTTATCAAAAACAAAGCGTAGCGCTTTTAAATTTTTAGCGTAGCTTGGATGGTCGCCAAATAAGTTGACCGTCAGGAGTCCATTTGGCGTCAGGCAAGCAGCGCAGGCTTCGTAAAATTCGGCGGTATCTAATACCGGACCTTTCGCTGTTGCGTCGTACAAATCGACTTGCATGATATCGATTTGTCCTTCATTGGCCGGATCATTGACAAAATCTAAGGCGTCCATCTCAACAACATTAAGACGCTCATCATTGGCTGGCAGCTTAAACATACTCTCGCAAATGGCAATGACGGCAGGGTTCAGATCAACCGCAGTAATGCGCGCTTGTGGAAACTGGCGATAACAGAATTTGGTCAATGCACCAGTACCCAGACCTAATTGCACAATGTACTTAGGCTCGGTGACGAACAACATCCAAGCCATCATTTGCTGCGCGTATTCCAGCTCCAGCCAGTCGGGTTTGCGTAAGCGCATCGCACCTTGTACCCATTCGGTACCAAAATGCAGATAGCGCACACCATCCAGTTCAGACAAAGTGATCGGGGCAAATTTGGCTTTGCGCGGTGACTTCTGGGCTGTAGTTGCAGAAGCTCTGGGGCCGGAGCGATAGTTGGCTTCGGCTTCTATAGATTTTCGTTTGATTAGCATGTAAGTATTTTACTGATTACTGAGAACAAAAAAGTCATTTCATGGACACTCTTTACAAAAAACTACATGATGATCTAGTTTTTTACGCCTCTAAGCTGATTAGCGGCGGTAAAAATTAGTCTTTAAGCGCCAGCCAATCAACTAGTTTTTCTTCAAAACTCCGCATGGCATAAGCAGGCGAGGAGGATGGTAAAAGCAAGGTGTCAAAACCGACAGCAGCAAATTGTGGCGCAAACTTGGCGGATATCTTTCCATTAAATCCTATGCGCCGCAGGGCAGGATATTCTTGTTTTAAAAGAGAAAAATCATTGACTTTAGCATTGCGAATATCCGAGTCCAAGCTGCCAACACGATCGCAAGCATCAATCACATCCCACAAACCAAATCCGTGAGCAAGCAATCGCGACAGGCGCCCGGCATAATCAAGTGCGACCAGATTCTCGCCAGTAACTGCGGACATCAGACGCCAGAACTGGTTGTATTTAAATCCATAGTATTGCTGTATTTCTAATGATTTTTTACCTGGAAAACTACCAAGCACTAAGGTGTGCGTCTGCAAGTTGATTACTGGCGGAAAGCCGGATAATACTGACTGATTTTTCATACGTATAAGACGTTAGCTAAACAATTTGGTTTTATGGAAATACCGATTAAAATAAATGGATGATCATGTTTGACGAGACGCATCAAAACATGTTTGTTTGTGCGTTGTTTTAGCGCGATAGTGGTCAATAATAATATCAAGGAGAACAGTATGAATAAAACCAATAGTAATCCGGCTTCTACGCCAACAACTGCGATTAAATCCAGCACTGGCGCACGCGCGGTGGAGCAATTGTTAGAAAAATATGCCGAAAGCCATCAAAATCCTACCAATGAATATATCCATTTTGTCTGCGTCCCAGTGATTGTGTGGACAGTTTTGGGTTTACTTTGGGCCATACATCCGATGATTTCTATAGGTGCGACGCTGCTGGCATTGGTGTACTACATCTCTTTATCTGTGCCATTTGCTATTGGCATGAGTCTGATGTCCGTATTGATGTTGAGCATACTTTATTTATTGCCGTCTGGATGGGTTTTACCATCTGCATTGGGTATCTTCGTATTAGCCTGGGTTGGTCAGTTTATAGGCCATAAGATAGAGGGAAAAAAACCGTCGTTCTTTGACGATCTGCGATTTTTACTAATTGGTCCCTTGTTTGTGCTGGGATTTTTATATCGTCGGTTTAACATTGCTTATTAAGCTTGCTAAGTAAAAGTATCTGATAAGTTGCTTGGTTCAGTAGCCAGACTTTTTGCTGATATGAGTAACTCTCTTTTGATAATCATTTAATTTAGACATCATTTTTAACAAATTAAGCTCAAAAATCAGAACGCAGTGACTTTAGCCGCGGAACGATTGCCGTCGTCTGTTTGTCCAACACGTGTTTAGATTAAAATGGTGTCAATTAATAAATCATTTCGCCTAAATTCAATCACTCAAGCGTAGATTGCGGATTGATTTTTAATGCCACTTTTATCGTTTTTATACATCTACTGGAGATTATCTTGAAAAAAATTATCGCTCTGACTGCCGTAGTCGCATTAAGTGCTTGCGCAGTACCGCCAACTTCCAATAGCGTATATCGTCCCGGTCAGACTCAAAATGAGCAATCGGTACGTATGGGTGTAGTGGAATCTGTCCGTGAAGTTACCATCGACAAAGGCCAAAGTGGTGTTGGTACCGTTGCAGGTGCGGCTGTCGGCGGGGAATCGCTGCTGGCTCCAGCATCGGTAAAGGTAACGGTTCTATCGCTGCCGGTATTTTGGGTGCAGTTGCAGGTGGCATGATAGGCCAGGCTGTCGAGGGTAATATGAATAAATCTAAGGGTTTTGAAATTACCGTCAGACTTGATAACGGCGAGATTAAAGCAATTACACAAGATGCGGACGAATTGTTCCGTCCAGGTGATCGCATTCGTTTATTGTCAAGCGGCAGAACTACCCGCGTTACTCATTAAACCATTTTTTATTCGAACTGCATTAATACTTTTTAGTATTGATATTGCAAAAACCCTCGCTGATGGCGAGGGTTTTTATTTTGTCAAAATGAATTTATCTGTAACAATATAGTAAGAACGTTTTGATCGGCATTTAGCTATAAATGCCCTCAGTTTCCCCAGCGATCGCTACCCCTCAATTTTTAAACTTGTCGCTTCGCCTCACCATGACATAGGACATGAGATCTTTGCACGATAAAAAGCCAAGCAGAGTGTTTACCTCAAATGAGACAATAGCAACAGGATAAATTTAAAGAGTGGCAATCATGGCGTG
>NZ_JBEONP010000079.1:0-11416 GCF_040544435.1 Undibacterium sp. GrIS 1.2 | reverse complement strand
TTGCTTTTCCATTTCCACTCCATCTCATTATTGAAATCGTGAGCTTGAAGGATTTAGATTTGACTTGATAGTCTGGGGTTTATGGAGCGCTTACGATTGAACAATCACATCATTTTTTTCTGATGTGGGTAACATAACCCATTCTCGAACAAACCGGATCACACCCAAATCGGGCACCTCAACCTGATACAAATGATCTTCACGTTCACTCAATTTTCCATGTATTGCCATCATGAGTGATGTAGATCCAAGAAAAACATTGTCGTTTAAATAGAAGCGAACGGTCGGCTTGGCGCTCTCAGTACCAAACTCGGGCATAAATTTTTTTGACCTGCAAATCGTCAATTGTCCAACATGAGTTAAGGTGATAGGTACACTGCCAGTAACGCGTTTAGGTATTTGGTTATCAGTGATGCTTCGAAACCAAACATGTTCTAGCTGAATTTGTATGTGTGCTTCCGCATCCAAACTTTCGACATGACATGGATTTTCAACGCCACTCAAAGGCATTGATGTACTAGGCACACGTAAATCAATATGCGCTTTTCTCCCTGCGACTAAAGCGGGACAAACATGACATTCGATGACAGCAGACTCACCAGTGGAAAAAGTAAGCCTTCCATCAAATTCGTAGCACATACCATGATCAGTATTGATATTCATATAGCGGCAACTTTACTCATCACCCGCCCCACCGGTAATCGCCTTCACTTCCGCCAGCAGATTGCCGAACTTGCCGTAGTTGACTTTGACGCCATCATCCAGATCGATGCTGATGCGTTGGTCTGCGTAGTGGCGGAGTTGTTCGTCGAACTGGTTGAGTTCAAGCTGCTTCTTTTTCAGGGTATCGAGCTCTTTTTGTCGCTTGGTGCGTTCTGAGGTGGTGCTGGCGGCGTCGATTTGATTTTGCAATAGATCGGCCCGGCCGCCGAATTTGCCTGCTAGCGGAATCACGTATTCGTTGCGCATGCGCGCTAGTGTGCCTTCGTTATAGCGGTGCAGATACACCAGACACTCGAAGGCTTTTTGTTTGCCGGAGGAGAACAGCCAATAGATCGGGCGCTTTTTGTATGTTTTCAGATGATCTTTGAAGAAGCTACCGGCGATATAGCTGCGGATCGCTTCTTCTGCGTTTTGGCCGGCTTTGCGACCGAGGCTGTCTGCCAGCCAGTTCATATTTTCATCGAGAGTCTCTGCGCCCCACACCACGCCTAAAAACTCGCGTATACGGTTAGCGGCATCGTCATCGAACCAGAATTCGTCGGTGACGGGGACGATGCCGTCGGCGTCGGCGGGGAATTTTGTGTAGCGAGTTGCGTCGAAACCGGCATTGCCTGCATGGGCGTAAATCAAGCCCGGTTCGTCCAGACTGTAGCGTCCCATCATGCAGCCTATGGCGTAGGAGATCAGGCGCTGACTGTCTTTTTCGCGGTCGGCACGGGCAAGATTAATTTGCTCTTCAGGGACAATCGGCGATAATTCGCTCTGCAAAGAGTATGCATCAATAAATATTCTATTGTTTTCTTCCTCAAGAGCCTTTGTAGATTCAATAGCAAATGACCTACCATAAAAAATACTACTCCAAGACGATTTTAAATCTATTGACCGAAAACATCCGTTAATCCAAGAAGGAGATGAAAAATCCCAAGACAATTCTTGATCATCCCAGTCAGTTTTGGACAAGGTAACAAGCTTCAATACATTCAAACTAATTTGATCTTTATCTATTTTTGGTACAGGTATTTTTCCAACATCTCCAACTTGAAAATGTAAGGTAGAGTTTATTAAAGACAATAAAAATGCAAACGGCTTACTGTTTGAAATACCCAACAAAAAATATTGGTCCTCTTTTGATGGATAAAAACAATGTCCAGAAAGATCGTGAAAGGACGCTGTTGGAGCAATACGACAGTTAAATTCACCTGAAGTTAAATCAGTCCAAGTACATTTCGGTTCTTTCAATCTAGAAAGAGGTAAGACTGTTGCATTTGGTTGTTCAAGAATAAATTTCGAATCACCGTTATATCTAAGTAAATACTCTAAATTGCCGTACCACCTTCGAAAAGCGCCTCCTTTTAGATAGACAATCCATTTCGGCGCGTCAGAATCTAATGAATTTTTTTGTTCATCCACTCTAACTTCCCACCAGAATCTAAGGTATCGATCATTATTGGAAGTTTGCATTCCAACTCTTGGATTCGCCTCTTCTCGAAAAGAGGGCATGCATTCGAAAGCATTGTGAACTTTATGACCAACCCAATATGCAACTGGACTACCAGGAATTTTTTTAAAATTAGACTGTTGAACATCGTGAGTCAAATTAACCGTACGTTCGAGAAACACTATATTTTTATCAGCAGATTGCGAAGCCAAATTTAAATTTATGTAGCGGCCAATAAAATTATTAATCTGAGAGGCCATCATACTAAATGCGCACGCTTGAGCAACCTTTGAGTTTATTTCAGGAAAACTATTGTAACCAATCTGTATTAAACTAAAAATTGATTTACTAGATAAGAGTTTCTCTCTCATTGATTGATACGAAGACAAAAACATCCAATTCTGCATAGTAACCATACTATTGAACCCCGAATGCTTACACCACCCAAAACCTCTTTCGATGAACATGGCAAATAGATCTACTTTACTATCGGGAAATTCTTTTTTTCCAAAATTTTTGACGTCTGAATTCATCCCCTTACTACTCATATAGGGAGGATTCGCAATCACTGCGTCGTATTGCTTAGCTAAACTTTTGGCTGGCAATAAAAACTGTTCGCGTAGTTGACTAGCATATGACTCCGCTAAGGTATTACCTTTATCCTGCACCGCTTGCAACAATGCATCAAATTTGTCGAGTTTATCAGCAAGCGAAACCGGCACAGTAAGCAAAGACCCAAAAGTCTTTGCATGTGCAAAAACCTGTATCAATTCACGCAGATCATTCGGTTTGAGTCCGCTAGAATGCTGAGTCGCCAACTGGTCGCCACCAAAGAGCTGACCACTATGTAAAGCATCACCACCTTCCAAGGCAATCGCCGCGTCAAACACCGTATTCGCCAGTGTCTCATCATCGAGGCCATGACTGTCTTGTAGTGCCATTACATTCAATACTATTTTTTCGTCGAACAAGCGCCTGTCATCGGCACGCGCCTTCATTAGCAAGGCAAAGCCTGCCAACTGTGCGGCTCTGTCGTCGATGTCGAGACCGAACAGATTCTTTTCTAAAATCAGGCGTGGAATGGCGCGTGGCTGGTAGCCGCGTTCGAGGTAGATCGCTTTGAGGATGTCGTAGGCTTCGACCAGAATATGGCCTGATCCGCAGGCGGGATCTAGCACAGTGATGCTTTCGGGACTTAAACTGCCGCCATCATCCGCCATGCGCGTCTGGATTAAGGCGTTCAACTCTGCATCGACTTCCGGCGTTTGCGCTGCGGGGGCGATGTAGTAAGCCATCTGGCTTGCCAGATTGGAGGATGGATTGGCCATCAGCCAGAGACGGCCTATGCTGTTTTGCGTCAGGTATTTGACGATCCAATTCGGTGTAAACAATTGCGTGGCAGCGGGGATGTCTTCGGATTTGACGACTTTGCCGATGACTTCATCCTTCTTTTCGCTGATATAGAACTGGTACAACCAACCGATGATTTCTACCTGATCCCAATCGGTTTCGTCGATGCTGGCGACCATTTTGGCAATGACGGAATCGGTATTGAGCAAATTGTCTGGCAATAGCAATTCGGTTTCATCACCCAGAGTTTCAAACAAAAAACCCATGCTAGCTGCCAGCGCATTACACTGCGTGGTGAGCAGCAGGCGATACAATTCATTGTCCTTGTCACCCGCCAGTTTTAAGCGCACGACTTCATCGCGATCCAGACCCGGCAGGCTGCTGCTATCAAGGCTGGCGGCATTCTCTAAAATCTCTGGCAACACACCAGTCTGGCAGGATAAGACCCGATAGCCATGATCGAGGTAGCCATGCAACTCCATATAACGCAAGGCGGCACAGCGGTTAAACCAACCATAAGCCTCCGCCTCCATCACCGCAGCAAAGCCCTGCCCTTTTATCCGCGCCACCAACAACTCGCGCTGCTGCGCCACCTTGGCCGGCCAAGGGCGACCATTGATCAAGGCGATGTCGCCAGTGATCTGCACCGGCGCGATATCGGCAGCAGTTAAACCCAGCAAGTTGGCGCGCTGGGTAACGGCTTGAATGAAATCACGACGAGCGGCGGGAGCGTATGCTTTTAGTTTTGCTTTGTTCATTGGGTGTTTCAAAGGAGCAGGTTTATAAAGATAAAAACAATAAAGGTTTTGTACGGTAGGGGAAAATTAGGCTATTTTTGTCAAACGAAAATCGATCATTTTGTCACCCTCTAACTGAAACGTAGTATCAGCCTCAACAATGGGTTCGAAAGTGCACTCAATTGCCCAACGTGGGATAGCAAGATTTTTTGAAATATAATCTATTAAGGTGGTCACTGAACAACGATCCCTGATCATATGCATCCCAGCAGCATCATCCCTTTGACAGATCAATTCAATACTATCTAGTTGAACTGACTGCATCACATGCTCTCGCCGTAACCGCGTAAACCCACCAAGTGAAGGTGATCTCGACACAACCTTCAAATTCAATTTCTGTGATGTACCAGGTAGAAATTTAAGTTCATTCAAATAGGGTTGCAACTGAAGGAGAATAAATTCTTTAGCGCAAGAAAAATTCTCAGATACGATTTGTTGCAATGGAATTTCGATAAGGTATGCCTTTGGTTCGCTCCTAAATTGACCGTTTAAGTCAAAATAAATTTCGAATACCATGCCGGCCAAAATATCGTTGGCATTCTCCGGAGATAATCGAGAAAGATGAGCACCAAGATTTGCTACAAAATCCATGGCTTTCCCAGAGTTGCCACAGGCTGCCTGATAAATATTTCGACCTAATACGAACCAAGAATCTCGACTTATAGCTTGATCATCAATTGCATTAATTTTGGTGATTGCTGGATTCTGTATGTACCAATTATGAGATTTTAATTCACGAATAATCTCGTTAATAGCTGATGGCGCATCAGAATCATACTCACTATCATGCAGCGCACTTTGTCCATAGAGCAAATGAAGCGCTGGGACTTGTTGTGGATTGACATTTTCAGCATCAACCACAATTGGAGTTTCTACTTCCCCAATTGCAATTAATACATCTGGATCTTCAACTATCGAGGCGCGGATCAATATCGGATTCTCAGCAGGAGAATTTTCCGCCCCCAATTCATCAGTTGAAAGATCGCTAGATTCCGACAATGCTGCGTCAGCAATGTTTATTTGTATTGCAGCTGCAAGCTGCCGAAAATCAGCTGGATTCCCTATAGACAGCGCCTCAATTAAATCAAACAAATTACAAATGACGATCTTATTATGATTTACGGTTCTCTTAAACTCTGAGACTAACCGAGGATCAATTAATTTAATTTCCGGCTTTACGTTCGGTATTTGCCTGCGACCACCTCTGGTATTTTCGTCTCGAAATTGTGGCGCGTAGACCCAATCAGATTTTTCATCATTAGAAATAAAAACAACACTTGGAAAATCAATCGCATTTAATTTTGCATATTCAAGAATTTCAAACCAAATAATCAAATCACCAAATCTATTTTCGTCCTTTTTCCCATCTTTAAAACCCGGCGGCAACCTATGTTCAATTCTTGTATCACCCTCTTTCGCAGCACGTACACACAAATTTGTCACGTCCGAATTTAAAACTGCTGGCGAAAGATGTTCCATTATTTGTTCATGAACAGTTTTCGGATCAAACTGCTGCTTAAATGCGCAGGTAAACTGTGGGATAGCATCAATCGCTTTTCTAAACTCAGCTAGAAACAAAGTTCGATCTCCGAGGAACGAAATTTTTCTTAATAAGCTATCGTCAACAAATAACGAAGCAGCCTCAAGCATCGTTTCTAACGTTTTCTTAATTTGATCAGGCTCTTTACTCTTTGGTGTGTACGTCTGCAGCTGATTTGAAGTTAGGCGCGACAAATATTCGTTCGCAGACCATGCTGGAATACGCAACCGATTGCCTGCCATTACGGCGTCGGTCCAATTGAAAAATTCATCTCTAGCAGCGACGTGAAATTTATACAGATATGCAATGATATTAGTATCAAAAAATATAAGCGTTTCCCGATTCACAACCAAATCCGCGATACTCCTCAGATGTTCCTCTTTCGTTTTACAAATTGAATTGGTACCAAATGGCATTGCGTTACCTCGAATCTATTGTTTATTCTTCGCTCATTTTTTAGAGATCTCGGAATGGAAACCTAATATTTAATTTCTAATCTTTTTCGTTACTGAATCCGAGCTTTATGACCAGAGTTAATCGCAGCCAACAACTGCTGCCGTAATTGACTCAAGTAAGCATCAACATCATCCTCAGTTTCCAAATAACTTTTACCCGGCACATCGGCAGCCTTAATTGTCTTGGTCGGCTTCATCACAAACGCTGGTACGACTGCTGGCTCAGATACGACAACAGCCACCGCAGCAGGTGATCCTACAGGTGCAGCGGCTGCGGCGGCTTTTGCGGCTAAGGTGGCTGCGGTATGTGCTGCCACAGCAACGGCCGCCAGACGGTTACTTTCTTTGCCTATTTTTTCATTCGCTTCGTCTTGCGCTTCGGCCGCTGTCTCTTGCTTTGCATGGATCTCAGGGATGCTGGTTAGTGTGGTGATTTGCAGGCGAATTTTTTGCAGCTGCGTAAGTACCAGATTGCTTATATCGTTGCTTGCGTTGATCTTCCCTAAGTCGATTTTAACTTCGTTGATACGAGTATCAACGCGGCCTAGTGCATGCTCGCGCCTCTGCGACAAATGTAATTGATTCACCGTTTCAACTTGCACGATCAAGGCACTGATACGGCTGATCTGGCCATAAGGCGCTGGGTTGTTGCGGATGCTGACTAGATCATTTAGTGCGGCGTTCGCTGTTGCGTCTTTAACGAGGATGTCGTTATTCGGACCAAAGCGTGTTAGTGCGGCAAGCAGGCCATCCCAGGTGTCGCGCTGTTTGGCGTAAAAGCCTAGCAGGTCTTCTAAATCCTCTGCCAGATTTTGCCAGTCTTTACACTTGGTGTTGAGGCTGGCTATGAATTCAAAACTGTCTTTGATCGCAAGCTGGCGCGTGACTTCAGTGATTGCGCTGTCGATCAGGGCTTTGCCTGGGTAAAGTCCGCCGGAGGCGACGCCTTTGTTGATGTCTAAACTTTGCTTCCATGCGTTTAATGCATCGCGGTATTCCGCGACCAGGGCATCTTCTTCTTCCTTACCGAGTTTGCTGAAAAGGTCTTTGTATAGCGTTCTGGCGCGATTTAAGGCGCCGGCATCGGTGGCTTTGCGCTTGAGTATGGATATATTGCGGTGACGCGCTGCTTTTGAAAACGGATCAAAGGCTTTGCTGGCATCAAGATCGCCACCATCTAAGGCGAGCTTAATTTCACCGCCCATAAACAGACGGGCGATGATGAGTGCGGTTTCCATTTCTGGCCAGCCATAAAGACGTTTGGCGTAACGATCAGTCACGTCTGAGAGAAGCACGCGTGATTCGCTGGCGGCAATCTTTAGATATTCACGCATGTCTTTAATCGCTTGCGTATTGCCTTCTTCGCCATTGAGGTTGAGCGCCGCCTGGCTGACATCATTCATCGCAAAGGTAGCGCGGATCTCTGCCAGCACATCGGCTTGCAAAACTTTGAGGTAGCTGAGCTTAGGGTAGCTATTGGCGATGAGGTAGTTAATTTGCTCATCGAGCTGGCCGCTAGGAATATTGCTCTTAACGGCAAGCTTTTGGCCTAAGGCATAGAAATCTGCTTGCTGGATCAACTCGGTTAATTTAAGAACCAGACGGCTACGGCGGGTGTTGTTGTCGCTGGCGTGTTCTGCCAGTATTTTTTTCAACGTAGGTGCGGCCTGGGCGGTGTTATTGTTGCGCACATATTTATCGACTTGTAGCCAGGTGCGTAGTTCCGACCCTAGGGCTTTGTCGTCGCTGATGTAGATGAGCGCACCTAGTGATTCACTACTACGGTTAATGCAACGCGCTTCATCAAAACGCACATAGTCGTCATTTAAGGGGCTGATAACTTCCAGCGTGAGTTCATGGTTGGCAGTTTTGTAGGGAACAGTATCGAGCAGGCGATTGAAGTCGTAATCGGTTTTATTGAGTTTATAGCGGATGCGACTGTTTCCGGAAAATACATCTTCAAATAATAGCTCAGAGAGCATTTTACTTTGATCGCCGTAGCTAGGGTCTATCTGCTTGATCTGGCGGCTGACATCTTGCTCTTCATTGGTGAGGAAGTAGTAATGATCACCATTACGGTTAATCAGGTTTTCTTTATCAAGACGCGTGAGGCTTGCTTCGATGCGGCGCTTTAAGGCCAGGCGGTCTGCATCCACTTCATCAATACATAGGGTAACCAGGTTGTCGATATTTGGTTTGATGATCTCGATATAGCGGATCAGGAACAAAGCCTTGAGCAATTCATTGTCGAATTTTTCTAACACCGGATTGGTGACTGCTTGGTCGATGGTTTTTTTGATGACAGGATCAAGAAAACTTTCTATCGACGGGTAGAAGTCATACACAGGGATCAAACTGCCAAGTGGCTTAGTCTGATTATGCACGGCAGCAGTCTGGAAGGCATCAAGCATGGAGCGCTCACCTTTGGAGAGATGCACACCCGTGGCACCGACTTTGCGGATCTCTTCAAAAATCTTTTGTACCAGCTGAAAATGGTAAGGCGCAAATGGATAGAGCGCGATGAAGTCGTCTTCATTGTTGTAGTTTTTCATGCTGACGTCATTGCCAACAAAACTGAGCTGGTTCTTAATGACATCGCCCTTCTCGATGAAGAGCTGCAGCAGCGCTTGTTCTGCCGCCACAGTTTTGGCTAGCAGGCGTTTGGCGATGACTTCGTCGGTATTCGAGCTGGATAAAGATAACTTGGTATGAAAACGGCCTTGAATCTTTGAAAAATCATGCGTACGTGTTTTATTATTGTCGCCGATGACGGCGTCAATATCGGCTTGGGATGTAACGATGACCCATGCCCTGCCCTTGCAAACGGTGCCGAGGTTTTCTACGATGGTTTGCAGCGTCAGCATCATCTGGGTGTTTTCACCTATGAATTGACCGATCTCATCCGCTAGGAAAACGATATTGCGCTTCGGCCCTTTGCTATCGAGATAGTCTTTGACTAATTTGGAGAAATTTTCGATATTGATACGGAAGGTGTCTGGCGCATCATCAAACCATTTGGCCGCTGAGGCTTCTGACATGTTTAAGGCAAGCATCAGGGACTGCACGACTTCATCGCGCATGAAGCCGACTGCATCGCGCTCGTCTTTCCATTCTTTGCTCGTCAATGTTTTAAATTGGTCTTTGAAAGTGTCGTAGGCGTTTTCTTTAACCAGATAACGCTCCATGCCGGCGATGTGCGGAGCATCACCACTGAAGCCTTGCATTTCATTGAAGACGCGGAGGAAGACGGAGAGAATCGCGTCTCTATCGTCTTTGCTATCGGCCTTGCTGTCGATATTAAACAGAATGACGTCGGTCTCATCTTTGACTGCGCGTTTTACATCGGCCAGCAGTAAGGCATCATTGATCTTGTCGTCAAAAAAGTTGGCGGATTTGCGAACGACATTGCTATTAGGGTCATGCGCTTCGTAGTTATTGAGTAAGTACGAGAGGATTTTTATGAAGTGAGATTTACCGGACCCGAAAAAACCGGAGACCCAGACACCCATACGGGCGTTAATAGTGGGGTCATTCGGCCGGTCTTTCGCTTGCAAATAGCTTTCAAAGAAACGGCGAAAGTGCCGGTCTAGTTCTTGCGTGACGACGTATTCGTCCAGTTCTTGCCATACCGCCTCCGGGCCACGTTCATCCGCTTTGACGACACCATTAATTGGGCGGGTAATATTTTTACTAAACATATCTGCTATTTGCATCGCGTATTCCTGTTGGATTATTCTTTGAATTTCTTTAGGCTTCTTAAACTGCTAGCTGGAAAGCGCGGTAGTAGTTGTCATCTTTGAGACGATCAAACAACCGCAACTTGGCACCGTCATAAGTACCAGGGTAAAAGGCAACCAGCGGGATTTGCCCCATTAATGGATGTAAGGCACTGAGTAAGGTATTTGTGCGTAACATCGGAAAGGCACTGCCCACACCCGAAATGATGACTAAATCTGTTTGTGACAGATCCATTTGCTTGATCAATTCTTGCGCGAGCTTTTCCGGATCTAACGGCCCCTTCATCGCTCTTAAGACTTCTTTATCACCCTTGGCAGCTTGTAGTGCCACGGCTCTATCAAGAAGATCGCGCTTGCTTAATACATCGAGAATCAATTGAAACAAATTAATGTGTGTGGTGCGAACCGGATCTGGGCCTTTAGTTAAGCCGGGCAGAATGACGCCATCGAGAAATTCACGCACTTCCAGCTCATGCTCCGGTGCGTAATCAAAAATATAGAAACCGATTTCGTTGCCTAAGCCCTTGTTGTTGAGCAGCTCTGTCGAGCGCAGGCGAGGTAAAACTTTGTTGAGTCTTTCGTGAAACGCGTCAGTCATTGATGAAGTTCCAGACAGGCCAATGTGGATTGGTCGTTGCAATTATTTAGGTAAGAATGGATCTCAGGACGGATCAATACCGCCTGAATCTTTTTTTCTTTGGATGAGGTTAAAAATTTACTTTCGGCGAGTATGCGCAAAATAACTTGGTAAAGTTTTTCACAAGTAGAGGCGCTCCACCCCGCCACGGCAGATTCACGCAAGGCGCATTCCTGCAAAAAATCATCCCAGTCTTTTTGGGTAAGTTGCAGATCATGCCGGCGAACACGTAATCCCATGACCTGGCGCATAAAGTCTGCCAGCAACTGACTATGACGTATGGCGAGGACTAATACCGCCTGGCCGGCCAGCTCAAAATCGTTCTGAGCGATCAGGGACCAAATCGGAGCCTCGCCCATTTCCAGCCGATGACGGATCAAATTGCCCATCCGCTTTGCGGTGGCCTGGGTCTTTTTTTGGAGTAGGTTATCAACCAAGATGGCGTGCTTCCATGCCTCGACAGAACTGTCATTCAGCATGACCTGAGCCAGTTTGCGCGTTTCATTGATCAACAGGGAACCTGCGACTATTTCTGTGTTGTACATCGTTTAGCTAAGTGATTCTGCAATCTTGTTAGTTTAGCAGTAAAAATGACAATAAAGATGAGCATCAGCCGTGTAAAGTAACAATGAAAATCCTTATATGAGAGCTTCTTGCAAAATACCCAAACCAGTAAAGTCGAGCATGGGTGTGGCCACTGTTGCGATTGGTTTTCTTGTTTGAAGCGGCACATGTGACA
>NZ_JBEONP010000078.1:0-11752 GCF_040544435.1 Undibacterium sp. GrIS 1.2 | reverse complement strand
AAGACAAAATCACTAAAAAAGCATCATTTTATTTTTTAAAAATTCAACCTTTGCTGAAACGGCTCTGATTAAGGCTGTCATGCAAAGGTCTCAAACCATTAAATCGAACCGAAATTATCGGCAAAACCCTACGCATACCAAATAATTACACTACACAGTGTAGTTTTAAATTCTTAAAAAGTAAACTACCTAGTGTAAAATAATTTAATTCTCTTTTTGCCACAATTTGACCTCAACGCCACATTACCGCCATGCCAAGTCCAAAACGCCTTACCGACCGCAAGCGCGAAGCGATCTTGCAAGCCGCTATTATCGAATTCCGAACTCACGGTTTTGAAGCCACCAGCATGGATAAAATCGCCGCCAGCGCCGAGGTTTCTAAGCGCACGGTGTATAACCATTTTCCCAGCAAAGATGATCTGTTCGCCGCTATCTTATTACAGCTATGGCAAAACAGCGCCAGCCAGCGCGAGGTGGTTTATCGCACCAACATCCCCTTGCGTGATCAGCTAATCGACTTGATGCAAGAAAAAATGCAGATGCTCAACGATGAGCACTTTATCGCGTTGGCACGTGTCGCTATTGCCGCCACCATCCACGCGCCAGACCGCGCACAAGAGATGGTCGCCAAACTGGGGGAAAAAGAAGAAGGCGTCACAGGCTGGATCAGAGCAGCGCAAGCCGATGGCAAACTCAAACCGGCCGATCCGGCATTTGCAGCCCACTTGCTACAAGGTCAATTAAAAACCTTCGCATTCTGGCCGCAAATCACCATGGGGCAAGCGCCTTTAGATAAGGCTGCTCAAGTGCAAATCGTAGAAGCTGCGGTGGATATGTTTTTGGCTTATTTGGGTCGGTCTTAAAATCTTGCAACAGCGTTGTTTATTAGCTCAGCAGTCAGTACGAGCCGTCCACTCACATCAACGCAACCAAATTGTGTGATAAATTCATGTCTTAGTTTTACTCTGCTTGCCATTTCATTTTTATCGATCACTCAAAGCTATCCGTGCAAGCCACATTCAATACCATGACAAACGCCGCTACTTCCATCTGCGCATCCACAACAGCGCGCCGGTTGTTTGTCGCACTCAGCTTGTCGTGTACACACATATGCAGTGACAAGCTTTGTTGTCGCTGTTGATCCTGATCTAGTCACAACCACTCCAAAAATTCACCGTTTTTTTTAGCGGTAGCAATCACGGTGTACGTCTACTGTTTATTTTCGATTTTTATACTCACTATGCATCTCTATCTCTATGACAACTGGGAGCGTCAGCTTCGCCAATTTACTCCACTGCGCCAGGATTGGGTTGGCCTATATTGCTGCGGCCCTACCGTGTACGACTACGCGCATATCGGTAATTTACGCACTTATTTGTTTGAGGATATTTTGCGTCGCACCTTAGAATTTAACGGTCACCAGGTTCGTCATGTCATCAATATTACTGACGTTGGTCATCTGGTATCCGATGCGGATGATGGCGAAGATAAAATGGAAAAAGGCAGCCGCAAAGCGGGAGAATCTGCCTGGGACATTGCGGAAAAATTTACTAGCGCGTTCAAAGCCGACTTGCTCAGCCTGAATATGCTGCCCCCTACAATCTGGTGCAAGGCAACTGATCATATCGCTGAGCAAATCGACTTTATCGCCACCATAGAACAAAAAGGCTACACCTACACCACCAGCGACGGCGTATATTTTGACACATCCAAACAAGATGATTACGGCTACCTGGCACGACTCAATCGAGATGGTATTGAGGCGGGAATCCGTGTTGAACTGGGTGAGAAAAAACACCCCACCGATTTCGCGCTATGGAAATTCAGTCCGGCAAATGAACAGCGCCAAATGGAATGGGATAGCCCTTGGGGACGTGGTTTTCCAGGCTGGCACATTGAATGTTCTGCGATGGCCTGCAAATATCTGGAACCGTGGTTTGACATCCATTGCGGCGGAGAAGATCACATCGCGATTCATCACAGCAACGAGATCGCGCAGAATCAAGCCTGCCACGGCACCCGACTTGCTAACTACTGGATGCATGGCTATTTTTTGCAAATCGATGCCGGAAAAATGTCTAAATCCAGCGGCGATTTTTTGCGTCTGCAAACTCTGATTGACCAGGAGATTGATCCGCTGGCATATCGATTTTTATGCTTGTCAGCACACTATCGCAGCCAGATGAATTTTAGCTGGGATGCATTGGAGGCAGCTCAAACAGCATTGGGCAGATTGCGCGATACTTACTTTGCATTACCTGAAGGTGGCGCGGCGGATAGCAATTATGTGACCCGCTTCCAGACTGAAATCAATCAAGACCTGAATCTCCCCAAAGCACTGGTCGTGATGTGGGAAGTTCTCAAATCGGATTTGAACGACGCAGATAAAAAAGCGACTCTCGATCAATTTGATCTAGTCTTAGGATTGGGATTGGCGGAGTGGAGGCCAGCGATACTCACCATACCCACCGAGGTAACTACGCTGGCAGAGCAACGTCAAATTGCCCGCACTACAAAGAACTGGGTAGAAGCGGACCGGCTGCGCGCAGCCTTGCATGTCTTGGGGTATGAAGTGGAAGATAAAGCAGATGGGATGAAGATAAAACCTAGAAACGGCAGTTGACCGCTCGTCAGTATAATTAAGTAGTTGATTCAATTGACTGATGCTAGGGTTTTCACCATCACCGTTCTGGTGAGAGCGCTACGAACGGATTAATTTCGATATGACCATGCTTCTTATTGCGACCAAGCGCCCGCCCTCGGAAAAATCGGATTTGCTAAGGTTCATCCGGCAAGATAGCTCTGTTAGTGAAATCGAGATGCCGCGCCAAGGTGTGCTGCCACATGATCTGGTGCATTTTGTGGTTGAAAGCGGGCTGAAACTCAGTGACGGTTTTTTAAGTCTGGTGGCACAAGGTGCCGATGCACAGTTTGTCATGGAGCTGACCCACGATACTCAGCGCCGCGATATTGAACGGGGCGCAGTGCAAGCCGAGGCGATTGTTGAGGCATTGCAGACACAACTCTGGAGCGGCAATTTTGATCACGACGCGTTTGCTTATGGGCTGCAAACTGCGGCTGAGGCACGCAATATTGAGGCGCCAGCAGTACCGGTGGAGAGTTTGGCACACGCCTTATTCCAGCAAGCAGTGGAGCTAAACGCAATATGGTCGCAGATTAAACCATATGAAAAACTGGAACTCCGGTTTTAAACAAAAGCCACGACATCCCACGTTCAGCATCTATTTTTGTCTTTTCCACCTAAACTCTCCAACTCGCTTAGCTATAACAATAATTAAAAAAATGGGGAGTATTTTTAATTGTCCATATAATAATTGGACAATAAGGCTAATTTATCTTGTACTACTACCCAGTATATAAATTAGCCGTAATCAACATCTTGAAATATCCCAACTTAGCCGCATAACTGCCAAGCAAAATCTTTATGGATTTCATCAAGTCGGGACTTGCACAAAATCGCTCTGACAAAATCGGTATGAGCAGATCGTCAGGCGATGCTGTATGAGGTCGCCATGGTAATTTTGTAAAGTCCTAAACTCATAAAAAATAGTAAGAGGGAATTATGTCCGACCAAAAACAAACAATGGGCTTCCAAGCCGAAGTCAAACAACTGCTGCAATTGATGATCCACTCGCTGTATTCCAACAAGGAAATTTTCTTGCGCGAATTGATCTCTAACGCATCTGATGCTGCCGACAAGCTGCGTTTTGAGGCGATCAACAATGCCGCCTTGTATGAAAGTGATCCTGAGCTCAAGATCAAAGTCAGCTTCGATAAAGCTGCACGCACCATCACCATCGCCGACAACGGCATCGGTATGACACGCGAAGAAGCCATTGCGCATCTAGGTACCATTGCCAAGTCAGGCACGAAAGAATTCTTTGGCAAACTGTCTGGCGACCAGCAAAAAGATGCCGCCATGATTGGCCAATTTGGTGTGGGTTTCTACTCTGGCTTTATCGTTGCGGACAAAATCACGGTTGAATCACGTCGTGCTGGCACTGCCGCCGACGCTGGCGTACGCTGGGAATCTGAAGGCGCTGGGGACTTCAGCGTAGAAGATATTACTAAAGCCGATCGCGGTACCTCAATCACTTTGCATCTACGTGAGGGTGAAGATGATTTTCTCTCTTCATGGAAATTAAAGTCGGTAATCCGTACTTACTCCGACCATATCTCTTTGCCGATCTTGATGCAAAAAGAAGAGTGGGACGAAGAGAAAAAAGAACAAGTCACTAAAGACGAACTAGAGACAATCAATCAGGCCAGCGCTTTGTGGGCACGCATCAAGAGCGACATCACGCCTGAGCAATATGATGAGTTCTATAAACATATTTCACACGATTACAGCGCCCCGCTGACCCACACGCATAACCGTGTTGAGGGTCGCAGCGAATACACGCAATTGCTGTACATCCCTGCCCGTGCACCGTTCGACATGTGGGACCGCAACAAACGCGGCGGTATCAAGCTATATGTCAAACGCGTCTTCATCATGGACGATGCCGAGCAGTTGATGCCGGTCTACCTGCGCTTTGTTAAAGGTGTGATTGACTCCAATGATTTGCCACTGAATGTCTCGCGTGAAATTTTGCAGGAAAGTCGTGACATCAAAGCTATTCGTGAAGGATCGACCAAGCGCGTATTAGGCATGCTGGAAGATTTGGCAAATGCCGAAGGTGATGATGATTCACAAGCGAAGAAAGATAAATACGCTAGCTTCTGGACCGAGTTTGGTCAGGTACTCAAAGAAGGTATAGGCGAAGATGCGGGCAACAAAGAACGTATCGCTAAACTGTTACGTTTTGCGTCTACCCACAACGACAGTGATGCACAGACAGTATCTTTAGCTGATTATCTGAGTCGCGTTAAAGACGGTCAGGAAAAGATTTACTACGTTACTGCCGACAATTACGGCGCTGCGAAAAACAGTCCTCATTTAGAAATTTTCCGTAAAAAGGGTGTGGAAGTTCTATTGCTGACTGACCGCGTTGATGAATGGATGCTGTCCTTCTTAAGTGATTTTGAAGGTAAAGAATTAGTCTCCGTTGCTAAAGGCGACCTGAACCTCGGCACGCTAGAAGATGAAGCCGAGAAAAAACAGCACGAAGAGACCGAAACGCAGTTCAAGGATCTGGTCGAGAAGATGAAAACCGCGCTGGCAGATAAAGCCAAAGATGTACGCGTGACTTTCCGTCTGACCGACTCCCCTGCTTGTCTGGTAGCGGACGACAACGAGTTATCCGGCAACTTGATGCGCATGCTGAAAGCAGCAGGCCAGGCTGCACCGGAATCAAAACCGATTCTTGAAGTCAATCCAGATCATCCGTTAGTACAACGTTTAAAGTACGAAGAGAAGAAGTTTGACGACTGGGCCAATATCCTGTTTGATCAGGCAATGCTGGCAGAGGGCGGATCACTGGCAGATCCAAGCAGTTTTGTAAAACGTCTCAATGAAATGCTGTTGAACGTGGCCGCTTAGGTTTTTACCTCAAGTTTTTACCTCAAGTTTTTACGTCAGATGACTATTTGATTAGTTTCAGTCAACCACTTCTGCAAAAGCAGCCCATAACAAGCCCGCCAATTTGGTGGGCTTGTTGTTTTGTGTTGAACGTACGTGAAATGTAAAGAAACTGTTAAGCTTGAAAGAGCAAGTACCCCTCGTTTTAATTTGTAATTTCTCGCTACAAGCGCCGCAAAAAATGAGCATTACAGGTAATATCACTGCATCGCAACAAAAACTCCCAATTGCCATGACTACACAAGAAAACGTTCTGATTCTCCAAGGCGGCGGTGCTTTAGGCGCCTACCAAGCGGGTGTTTTTGAGCAGCTTCATCAAAATGATATTCAGCTCGACTGGCTGATTGGCACTTCTATCGGCGCGATCAATTGCGCGCTGATTGCCGGCAATCCGCCGGAGAAGCGGGTTCAACAATTGCGGGCCTTTTGGGAAAGTCTGGCACCGCCTCTGGCGTCTAACCAACCCTGGTCGGTATTCACACCTTTCTTGCAACAATGGGGTATCGCTAATACCTGGAGCAGCTGGACCAGCTCTAATGAGACGATGAGCACTTTAACCAATGGTGTTCCCGGATTTTTTAAACCACGGGTTGGCGCTGGCTGGGATATGAATGCCGCCGTAGACATAGGCCAAAACAGTTTTTATGACACGTCGCCTCTCAAAAAGACGCTAGAGAAATATATCGATTTTCACTATCTGAATAAAAGTCCCATACGTATCAGTATCTGTGCGGTAGAAATTACTGGCGGTCAGATGACGACCTTCGATAGCAAGAAGCAAAAAATCGGACCTGAACACATCATGGCAAGCGGCGCGCTGCCGCCGGGTTTTCCACCGGTAGAAATCGACGGAAAAATGTATTGGGACGGCGGCATTTACTCCAACACACCGCTAGAGGTTTTGCTTGATGGCGCACTACAACGCGACGCACTCTGCTTTATGGTAGATCTTTGGGACCCTAGTGAAGCAGCGCCTAAGACGATGGCAGAAGCTTTGGCACGGTACAAAAATATTCAATACGCCAGTCGTTCAAAAGAACAATTAGCGACACGCCGCCAACTACAAAATCTGCAAAAAGCGATACGTGGTTTATCTGAAAAACTTTCTCCGACGGAACGTAAAAAACCGGAAATACAAGCCCTGATGAAACTGGGCTGCGATCACACAATCAATGTCGTGCATCTGGTGATGAAGGCGCAAGAACACGATCAGTATTTTAAAGATATTGACTTCAGTACAGAGACAATACAAAACCGCTGGCAAGCGGGTCTACATGATGCACAACGGGCTCTGCACCACAAATCCTGGTTACAACCACCGGCACCGCATACAGGTCTAATTATTCACGAATTGCCGCAGGAATAATTCGATCTTTAGGATAGCCGTTTAAAGAAAGAGTAAAGCAGTGCGTATGGCCTACCGTAATGGATATGCATGCTCATAAATCGTTTCTTGAATTGCTGTCCGCCCTCCCTTTTTGTTATTCTCAGTGAACGAGATTCTTGCTCATAAATACGCTCAAAGGATCGTCGCGATAACCGCCAAACCGACCACACACCACATAGCCAGCCTGCGTATAAAGACGTAATGCATCGGTCTGAAGCGGGCCGGTTTCCAGCATCACTTTCCGGTATTCTACTTTACGGGCTGCGGCTTCGAGCAAATTCAGTAATTGTTTCGCCAAACCCTGCCCGCGCCGATCGGGATGCACATACACGCGCTTGATCTCAGCATATTCTGATGCAAGAACAAGCGCACCACAGGCGACCGCGCGCTGCTCCGAATCACGGGCAACAGCACACATGAGTTGCTGTGCGGAGAGCGCGGTCAGGTCAAGCGAATACACGCTTTCTGCCGGGTACAGACTATGTTGATATGCGTCCAACTCAGCAATCAAAGCCAGCACGTCTGCCTGATCTGGCGATTCCATATTGATAGTAATCATAAAGAGTATTGATTTAGATGTTGGTTAAATCGATTTGAAATAAATCGTAGTCGAGCACAGGCCACCTTGCGGCCATAAGGCATAGTCAGGAATACGCCCGCACAGTTGCCAGCCAAGCCGCTCATATAAAGATTCCGCACCACCGCCAGTTGCGGTATCCAATACCAGCAGCGTCTTCCCCGCGGCATGTGCTGCTTGTTCTGCCGCCTGCATCAGCGCAGCACCAAGTCCAACTGCACGCGCCCGACGATGTACCAGTAGCTTAGAAATATCGGCGCGATGTGGCTGGTTCTCAGGTTGACTCAATATAGCTTGTACCGTACCGACAATGGCACCAGAGAAGTCTCTGGCAACTAGCAAAAGTCGCTCCTGACGCGCCACGCTGGCAGCAACACCTTGCCAGAACGCCTCCGACTTAGCTCGAGATAAAGGCTGCATAAAACTCACCGATGCTCCACCATCAACACAGTCCATCAGAACATCGCAAAGTGCCGCAATATCGGCACGATCATCGAGCGCCTGTAACAGTTGAATTGAATAGTCTGAGGACGTATGGTTTGAAGATGAATAATCTAAGGACATCAGAGACTCCTGAGGCATTTATAACGATGAAGTAATCTAGTGAAAAAATCAGATAAATTCTGATTCATCCTTATTTGATCTTTATTCGAAATGCGCCATGTTTAAAGTGATGCGGTGTTAATCGCAACGACGTAACGTACCGGATGCTTGCTAGAGTTTTGATACACAATCGCATTGTTCTCATCCATCGCTAGACAATCGCCGCTCTCCAGATGATGGTGCACATCACCCAAAATAATTTCCAGCGAGCCATCCAGTACCCAGATCTGCTGATGAATTCCGACTTCACGCAAACCCGCTGCATAAGACACTCTCGCACCGGCAGGAAACTCCACCTCAACCAACTGGATAGACGAACGGAAATGCGGCGGTGAAATATTCCGGCGACGATAACCTGACTGTGGATCTATCCACAGTAATTGCTCCTCGCGCCTTACTAGTGGATTAGCATCTGGCTGCGGCTCTTCAAAAAACGAGGCTAGCGTGACACCCAGACCAAACGACAATTTATCCAGGACTACCGCTGTCGGACTGCTCTCTCCGCGCTCAATCAAAGAGATCATAGAACGACTGACGTTCGACTTGGTCGCCAGTACATCGAGCGACATACCGCGCTCAGCCCGCAGGCTGCTCAGTCGGTTTGCAATGCGCTGGTTGATGTCAGGCTGCTGAATAGTTTTTTGGTCTTGCATGGTTTGGGTGGATTAATTATCTTGGTTAATTTCCTTCATAATGGATTTATTTTCCAATTTATTAGATATTGTGTCAATCGATTTATTTGATGAGCAGTTTTCCGCCGCAATGGATTAACCATGTAGATTTCTGACAAGATGTCTGAACATAGGAATTAATAACAACACAAGACTATCAAAGCACTAACCCGGTACATTCGGTAGCATCTAAGCTCGATTGATCGTGTTAGTGTTCGTGCTCACATTAGCGCCACGTCAGCACCACTTCATCCAGCAATCGTTCTATTACCAAGGTTTTTTAATGAAAAGTGTTTTACGTTTTCTTAGTTTTTGTCTTTTGGGTTTGATTACCTTGATAACGATAGCTGGTCTGCTATTTGGCTACTTCATTTACTCACCTGAACCAGAACTTCCAAAGCTGTCCGGCACACTGGCTAAGGCGTCCATCGAAGTGGGCGGACTAAAGCGTACTTACTTGACCTACGTACCGCAAGGGCTGGCAAAAGGAGCGCCGCTGGTGATGGTGATGCACGGATCAGGTGAAGACGGCGCGCAAATTCGGATTGATACCGGATATGGATATGAGCGTCTCGCCGACCAACATGGCTTCGCAATCGTCTACCCTAATTCTTATAGTTTTGACTGGAATGACTGCAGCAAAGTTGGTGACTTCAACGCAAACGGGCGCGAGGTAGACGACGTTGGCTTTTTAAGCGCACTGGCTGGTAAACTGATCACAGAGATTCATGTCAACCCAGACCGCGTGTTTGCAACTGGTGTTTCGTCTGGTGGTTTTATGTCGATTCGCCTTGCGCTTGAGGCACCGTCCCGGTTTCGCGCGATTGCAGCTGTATCCGCAAACGTACCGTCACCCGAGAATTTTAAATGTCAGCCTGCCCAGCAACTTGCGTCCGGTAATTCAGGTACATCAGTCATGATCATGAATGGCACCAAGGACCCGCTGGTTCCGTTCAATGGCGGAGAATCCAGCCTCTTGGGCTTATTTTACAAGGGTGGCAATGTGCGCTCATCACAAGAATCCGGTCAATATTTTGCCGACCTCAATCACCTCACCGGGAAACCAGTAACGAAGCTGAGCACAGCGGCAGACGGTGTGAATGTCGAACAGTTTTTATGGCGTAACGATACTAAAGTGGAAGTGGAGCTGGTTGCGATTCAAGGCGGTGGGCATGGACTCCCGCAACCCTACTTCCGTCGTCCGCGATTATTAGGTCCATCGCCTATGGCACCGGATGGCACCGCAATGGTGTGGGCATTTTTCGAACGACAATCATTGCTGACGCAATAAAATGATCTCAGTGACAAACAAAAATCTGATGCTAACGAGGAAAACCCCATTTGCACATGATCTGATTTCATCAAAGTAGTCACTTCGGTTAATATGCTTGCACTTTCTATTCTTACGCTAAAAATTTTATGAAAATTGATAAAGACACCGCCGTCACCCTGCGCTTTACCGTCGCCGAGAGCAACGGCAAAGTCATTGAAAACGGCAAAACTCCAATCGCTTATTTACACGGTGGTTATGACAATTTATTGCCGAAAATAGAAGCTGCCTTGCAAGATCAGGAAGTCGGATTTAAAGCCACCCTGGATTTGGCACCAGAGGATGCATTTGGTCTGCGTGACGAGAGTTTGCTGCGGACGATTTCCAAGAAAGATTTCCCTCCCGGCGTCAAAGTCGGTGCGTCTATGCAAGGACATACTGACACGGGTGAGGAAACCATTTACACCGTACTTAAAATCAAAGGCGATCAAGTCATGCTCGACGCCAATCACCCGCTAGCGGGAAAATCCTTACGTGTAGGCTTACAAGTATTAGGAGTACGCGCCGCGACCGCGGAAGAAATTATGCATGGTCATGTGCATGGCGATCACGGGCATCAGCATTAACACTAAAGAGGCAGTATCACTAAATTTAGGCGCTGCTGCCGCTTTAGTTTGTATTTCCGGTGAGATGCGTCATGCGCACCGATGGATAAAACTTAAACTGATATTGATTAGTACGCGTAACTCGCTCTAGCACCCTACAAGAATTGACTTCAGTTAAACGCAATTTTCATCACGTCGACTGACACGCTTTATCAACTCAAATATCACCACAATTTTGCCAGCGGCATAACCAATCCGGTGAATAAAGACAAATCTGGTGATGCCTTATTCAAGCCTTTGGCAAAACCAAAATCAATCGTCAGTTTATTACTCGGGCTGTAGGTTAACGCAGCCAAAGCTTGGGCAGTGTCGTCGGTGCCGCGTCTGCGTGTGCCGCTGAGTTCTGCCGTGATACCCCATTTTTCAGTGACGGCTAGTGATGCGGATGTTGAAATACCTGTTTGCGTACTGGCAGTACCGGGATCGACCAAGCCCAAACGCGTAAAATTAAGGTTGGCATCTATATGCAGTTTGCCGATGTCTTTACTGTAAATCCCATTCACGCTGTAATCTGTTTTGCCACTACCGATCGTATTTTTAGCGGTAGGGACTTTGACGCCAAACTCCAGTCCAAATGCGGTATCGTCATTCATCAAAAAGGCACGCTTTAATACCAACGTGGTATCACCCAAGCCGCGCTCACGGTTACCCTGATCATCCAAGGATGAAACCACGGCTTCACCGCCGATCAACACCCCCCATTGCGGATTAAACGCCAGCTTTAATTGGTAAGGCAAACTATCTCGTCTGGTCCCATCTTGCCTGGTGCTAAGCAGACCCAATTCCAGTTCTAATTGTCCTGGAAACGGTAATTGTGCTGGACTCGATACCGAGGGGCGGTACGGCGTAACCTCTTCATCATCGGCGTAAGCATAAGCGCAACAACTGAGCAGAGCGAGCAGACTGGTGGTGATCAGATATGTGCGCGGCATTCTTTATGTCGAGACCTTTGCATGACAGCCTTAATCAGAGCCGTTTCAGCAAAGGTTGAATTTTTAAAAAATAAAATGATGCTTTTTTAGTGATTTTGTCTTCAG
>NZ_JBEONP010000077.1:0-12240 GCF_040544435.1 Undibacterium sp. GrIS 1.2 | reverse complement strand
AACACCGCAGGAGCCAACAGCAGTCCCCAGATAGCACCCCAGAATGCGCCATTGCCACCCCAAGTTTTTACCCGGTCGCCTAAGGTATAAAACCCTAGAGGATGTTCTTCGGAGTGATAGCCCTTACCTATCAAGGATAAATTTTTCATATCAAAGCCAGCTTTGCTGAGTGTCTGTATGGCTTCCTCTGCTTCAATGTGGCTATTAAAAATATGCACTGGTGAATCTTTGGTTTCCATGGTGTTACTCCGTAACGTAATTAATATTTCGATTTAATATTTCGATGATGGGACAGGCGGACATCGTCAGGCGCAATACAATGCAGTTCAATGTCCGTTATTTAGCAATACGGCTCACTTTTACAAAATCAATATCGAATCGTTGTATGATCCACGACGTTTTTTACACCAGGTGTTCCCCAAGCCGAATGCATGACCAGATCGCGCTCTAGCCAGCTATGCACGGTTCCCGCCAAAGTCACTTCTGCGCCGTTGACGCTGACTGAAACATTCTTTGCGTCGTTATGAGCACGCCGTTTCAAGGCTGCTTCGATATCTGATTTCACCGCATCCAAGGAGACTTTTGGTTTGATGATAATTTGATCGCTGAGGCCAGTCACACCCATCAGATTGCGCACGGCATCAGTGACTGCTTGCCGTTGATATTCCCAGTCAACTTCGCCCGTTAAGGTGATGAAGCCAGCCTCGACAGTTACGTTCACTGCCTTGGTTGGCACATAGGTCAGCCATTCAAGTGCATTTTTTGCGGTACGCGCTATGTCGCCATCGGTTCTTTGGCTGGTTCCTGGTAACCGGACATCCATTTCGATTGCCAGCGCCTTTACACCATAAACCCGCTGTGCTGCTCGCTCTGCATCCCACTTTTCTGCAAAGCTGCTGACATGACCTGCTAGTGTGACCACGCCGTCAGATACTTCAACGCCGATATGGGAGGAATCGACAGAAGGTTCCCATTCCAACTCAGCGAGAACGTCTTTTTGAATTTGTGTATCGGTATTCATTTTTAACTTTCGTTTAGGTTAAAGAACAGTCAGCTTGTGCTAAACGAAAATCTTAATCTGTGCGGTGTGCCGCTTACGCCAAATGAATGTTGGCATGGTAGCCAAGTCGTTCAATTACTTCTTCTACTTGCGATGCAGTAACGCATGTCGGATCAGTAGATACGATGGCTTGCCCATCGCGTAAAGAAAGTTCTGTATCGCTGACCCCATCCATGCCTTCCAACGCGCGGTAGATATGACCTAAACAGGCACCGCTGGTCATGCCCTGAATATCAAAAATCATCGTTTCCATTGCTATTCTCCATCATTAAAAAGAACCAAGTTTAGAAAAAATCGTCGATGTCTCATGGAGAATTTCTTTTTTTGAATTCTCTATTTATGCTTGTATGAAGGCAGGCTAGGCGAGCAGAGTAAGACCTGTCTGTGCGCTATCTAACCGATAGGCAATAGTTGAACCGAGATTTTCCATTAGGCCATTAGACCGCTACCCCTTCGGAAAAAACGCAGACGACACGGGGTATTCAGAGAGATAGCACTAACGCGATTTGAGTGGAAGCGCTACAGCGGCAATTACAGCTTTGGCGAACTGCCTGACGTTGTGGTCCTTCCTGACAAGAGGCAGCTTGTGTCGTCGTTGCGTCTAGTCAGTTAGTCCGCAAAAGGCACACTTGTCGCTGTTCCAAAGGAAAATCTGGGTTGAACTGCGATTTCTATTCGGCGAACCAGAGGTGCTATATGAGAGCGCGATCAATATCCTTATGAAGATTTTTTTACCAAAGAGTCAAGCAGCCCAAAACGCCGCTGTGCAGACGCTTTAAAAGCGGCTGCAGTTTGTGGCTTTACAAAAAAAGTCACGACCTCTGGATGGCTGGCGCGGATTTGGGTTTCAATATCAACGACCAGAGTTTCAATCTGTGATGTTTTAAGGTCATCAGCAAATTCGATACTCATCGCTGCCAGTATTTGATCTGGCGCAAGCTGCACAGTCAATACACCATTGGTTTTTACTGAGGGAGAAAGTTGATTCGCAATACTCAGCATCGAGTCACTTAGCTGGCGGTCGGCACGTTCTCCGATCAGCAGACTCTTACTTTCGCGGGCGAGTAATCCTGCAGTACCTGCGAGTATTAGTCCTATCAGAACAGAAGCAATCCCGTCTGATGCCAGCATACCCAAATTACTTGCCAGGTAAGTAGAAAATGCAGCAATCACGATCCCGATCAACGCCACGCTGTCTTCAAATAAAACGATAAAAGAGGCAGGATCTTTGCTATGACGAAATGCTTCGTAATAACCCAATGTGCCCTTGGACGCTTTAAACTGTTTTAGTGAGATTAACCAGGAAGTACCGTCAAATACAAACGCTAGCCCCAATACAACATAACTGACGATGGGGTCATTGATTGCTTGAGGCGCTAGCAGATGTAAAATGCCTTCGTATATCGAGACGCCAGCACCGAGCGCAAATACCAGCAGCGCAACAATAAAACTCCAAAAATATAACTCGCGGCCATAGCCAATGGGGTGCTCCGCATCGGCCTGTCGTTCGGCGCGACGTATGCCATACAGCAGCAATAATTCATTGCCAGTATCCACAAATGAATGTACTGCCTCGCTCCACATAGCTGCACTACCAGTCCAGGTAGCGGCGCTGGCTTTGGTAATGGCAACTAAAATATTCCCGATCAGTGCGGCGTAGATGACCTGCTTTGAAGATGCATTCGTTGCCATGTCAGTTCATTTTCATCATCTTAGGACTACGTAAAAGCGTAAAGCTATTTGCAGCAGTTCACGTATAGCGATTAGGCGGGTTGGAAAACGTCAAGACCTCTCATCAGAGAGGCGCAGAGGAAGAATAAATAGTGAGACAATCTGAAGAAGACCGAAAATATGCCTTTCTCTTTTTTGTCCCTTTGTCTTTCCGTGTCTCCGTGTCTCGGTATCCACATGATGAGCGATTTTAGTTTTTGCGCCACTCCCATTTATTTGATGACACTCCTTGGTACCCCAAAATTCAGCAATTGCAATAGATCACTGCTGTGTTTGAGACTTATTGCATGCCTCCAAATACAGAGCCCACAGCATAGGTTAAACCCATGGCTAAAGCGCTCCAGAAACTTACCCGCACAGATCCTTGTACGACATTAGCACCACCAACATAAGCAGCAAGCCCACCAAGAACTGCCAGAAAACCTATAGAAGTCGCTGCCACGAGCCAACTCAAATAGGGGTTAGGTGTCAGAACCGATACCAATAAGGGCAGCAATGCACCAATCGTAAAACTACCGGCAGAGGCAAAGGCTGCCTGCAATGGACGGGCGCTCAGAGTTTCAGAAATACCTAATTCATCTCTGGCATGGGCATTCAGCGCATTATTTTTCATGAGATCGACAGCGACCTGTCGCGCTAATGAGGTGTCTAGACCTCGGTTAACATAGATCTCAGTCAATTCTTTTAACTCACCCTCGGGATCTGTTTTTAATTCTCGTTTTTCGGTCTCCAGCGCCGCATTTTCTGTATCCGCCTGGGACTGGACAGAAACATATTCTCCGGTCGCCATGGACATCGCGCCAGCCACCAGACCTGCCACGCCTGCAACCAAAATACTAGTATGGCTAGCGTTAGAGGCTGCAACACCTAAAATTAAACTCGAGGTAGAAACGATGCCGTCGTTCGCACCGAGCACAGCAGCTCTCAGCCAGCCGATATGTTCAAGTTTATGTTGCTCAGGATGTTTTCTTCTCATGATCTCATTTACCGTATTTGTGTTTCGTACTCATTTTTTTACTTCTATTTCCATGACGTAAGATAGTTTCTGATTAGGAGTTATGCAAAATTGTTCCAGCAAGGCGTAGCGACGACGACAGTGCTTTAGTGCGGCTAGTCGCTGCAACCTAGCTGGGGCGATTTTGCGCAAGTCCTACTAATACTTTTCTTGATTCATACGTCAACAACTTTATACGAGTATGTCGCAAGAAATAATTTATTTAGTCGCTATTTTTAGCCTGTATCAATTACGTCATCCGACTAACTGATTCTGTTTGCCACCTCATATTGGCTAAGCGAACTACCGCACAGACGACTTGATCTTGTCAGGCTCAATATGAGCTAACTACAACGCCTGCATGAGAGTTCGCCATGACATCAATAACATCCATAACATCGATAACACCCGCAACATTTAGTGAGGTGAACACATCTACCAACACAATTACGACTGCAAGTCCAAGTAATCAAGCCGGGATAAATGCAAAACCAGTATGGTTTGTTACTGGTTGCTCCACAGGCTTTGGCAGGGAATTAGCGCAACATCTGATCGGTCTGGGCTATAACGTTATTGTCACCTCGCGTAATACAGATGACTTAAAGGATTTGGCACACCATAAAAATGTGCTGATATTGACCTTAGATGTGACCGACCAGCAGCAAATTAACCAGGCGATTAAAGCCGCAGAAGACAAGTTTGGTTGTATTGATGTGCTGGTCAACAATGCTGGAATAGGCTACTTCGCAGCGGTTGAAGAAAGCGAGGAAGAAGAGATCAGGAAGATGTTTGAAGTCAATGTCTTTGGTGTAAGCAATATGATCCGTGCGGTGTTGCCAGGAATGCGGCAACGACAATCGGGTTTTATCGTCAATATCTCTTCAATTGGCGGTATTTGTGCTTTTCCAGCAGTGGGTTATTACAACGCGACCAAATTTGCAGTAGAGGGTTTGTCCGGCGCACTGTGTCAAGAAGTGGAGCCTTTAGGTATCAAAGTCATGCTAGTCGAACCCAGTGGTTTCCGGACTGATTGGGCCGGGCGATCAGCCAACGAAAGTAAGCTACAAATTGAAGATTATGCCTCCACTGCAGGTGTCTGGCGTAGTCAGGTAAGAGCGATCTCCGGCAAACAGCCTGGCGATCCTGTTCGCGCCGCGCATGCGATTGTCCTGGCGGTGGAATCACCCAAACCACCGCATCATCTGTTACTTGGCGTTGCTGCATTTGAAGGCGCGATGGCTAAACTCACCGACTTGCGTAAAGATTTTTTAGCATGGGAAGACGTTACACGCGCTGCTGATTTTCCTAAAAATCAATCCAAAAATATGACCTGACATTGTTTTGATCAAATCGAACAACTAACTTTGCTATGTTTTTTTTCGATAACTCAGCAGACCAGATTGATTAATGGAGAAATAAAATGACCTATACAAGCATGATGGTTAACGTTGAATTAGGACGTTCAAATAAGGGACTTTTGACAACCGCTACCGGTCTTGCCAATCGATTTAATGCTCACTTGATCGGTATTGGTGTTTGCAAGCCTATGCAATTTGCCTATGGAGATGGCTATATTTCGGGCGATCTGATCAGACAAGATCAGGATGAAATTACCGAAGAAATCCATGAGGCGGAAACAGAGTTTCACGCTGTTGTAAAAGAGAGTATGGCAGAGAGTTTGCAGATATTCGAATGGCGTTCTGCGATTACTTTGACGCAATTATCAGACTATGTTGCACAACAGGCGCGATGCGCAGATCTGATTATTACCTGCGCTAAATCTGGCTCCATATTTGATGATGCTCGGGTAATGAATATTGGCGATCTTGTTATGCAGACCGGCAGACCTGTTCTGATCATTCCACCAGATATGGCAAGTCTGGACCTTAACTGTGTCGTCATCGGCTGGAATGATTCACGCGAGTCCAGGCGAGCCATTATCGATGCTTTACCTTTGCTCAGGCAAGCAACTAAGGTTGTGGTAGTTGAGATATCTAAGGACGATAATTTATCGGATGCCCATGCACATTTAGATGATGTCGTCGCTTGGCTGCACCGGCACGATATTAAGGCAGAATCTCTTGCATCTTTTTCGGTCAACGATGACACCAACCAATTGCTAGCAATCATCCAAGACTATAGAGCCAACATGATTGTGGTAGGTGCGTTTGGCCATAGTCGCTTTCGGGAATGGGTATTTGGCGGCGTAACCCATGATCTGTTACTGCGCGCTGATTGCTGTACTTTTGTGTCACATTAATTCCGGGTATTTTTCTCGACGCAGACAGTTCAATCTCCGGTTTCAACTTTGATTTTTATGAAGGGTTGGATGCTTTTATGTGTCCAAATATCTAAGCATTCAAACGCAAAGAATTTAAAATTTGGGAAGTCAAATGGAAGAGCTAAAATCAAATCCCCTTAATCGTTGCCTGACAAAGGCAGATTTACAATTTTCATATTCGGTCGATCTGAGTGGCGATATTAGTGATACCCATGCTGAAAATCAGTTTGAACAAGGCAATACCGTTCTTGATAGAGACGATGGAGACCAGGTTTTATATTTTGTGAATGAATTTGCTAAACAGCATCCCGATCTGGGGGAAGAAAAAGTGGTAGCGCTACGTACCGAACGTATTCTTAAAACTATTATTCCCGACGATATCAGCAGCTGTAAGGACATGACCAGCTGGCTAGTCAATAGCTGGCATCGTTATTCTTCTATTTGATTATATTTTCTAAGCGAGCTTACCAAGCAAGCTCAATAAGAAAATTCACTGAAAATAGTGACTAAGCATGCCGTCAGATATCAACTCTATTCTTTGATCTGGATCAACAAAATCGGAGAATCAATGGGTATGTTGGATGACGAACAGACGAAATAAGTCTCAAAAGTCTACAAGTAGTACGTCACCAAAATACGACGAAAAAATCCGGCAGGTGTTACGCCCGTTTTGATTTTCCTTCTCACCTAAATTGATAGAAAAGAAAAAAATGAAACTCCGAAAAAATAAAATCCTCATCGCCATTGCAAGCACGCAATTGCTAGCAATCATCCAAGACTATAGAGCCAACATGATTGTGGTAGGTGCGTTTGGCCATAGTCGCTTTCGGGAATGGGTATTTGGCGGCGTAACCCATGATCTGTTACTGCGCGCTGATTGCTGTACTTTTGTGTCACATTAATTCCGGGTATTTTTCTCGACGCAGACAGTTCAATCTCCGGTTTCAACTTTGATTTTTATGAAGGGTTGGATGCTTTTATGTGTCCAAATATCTAAGCATTCAAACGCAAAGAATTTAAAATTTGGGAAGTCAAATGGAAGAGCTAAAATCAAATCCCCTTAATCGTTGCCTGACAAAGGCAGATTTACAATTTTCATATTCGGTCGATCTGAGTGGCGATATTAGTGATACCCATGCTGAAAATCAGTTTGAACAAGGCAATACCGTTCTTGATAGAGACGATGGAGACCAGGTTTTATATTTTGTGAATGAATTTGCTAAACAGCATCCCGATCTGGGGGAAGAAAAAGTGGTAGCGCTACGTACCGAACGTATTCTTAAAACTATTATTCCCGACGATATCAGCAGCTGTAAGGACATGACCAGCTGGCTAGTCAATAGCTGGCATCGTTATTCTTCTATTTGATTATATTTTCTAAGCGAGCTTACCAAGCAAGCTCAATAAGAAAATTCACTGAAAATAGTGACTAAGCATGCCGTCAGATATCAACTCTATTCTTTGATCTGGATCAACAAAATCGGAGAATCAATGGGTATGTTGGATGACGAACAGACGAAATAAGTCTCAAAAGTCTACAAGTAGTACGTCACCAAAATACGACGAAAAAATCCGGCAGGTGTTACGCCCGTTTTGATTTTCCTTCTCACCTAAATTGATAGAAAAGAAAAAAATGAAACTCCGAAAAAATAAAATCCTCATCGCCATTGCAAGCACGCTGGCGATCTCAAGCGTATTAATGTTCACAGGCACTGGCGTTGCTAGCGCACAAGTTGCTGGATCTACCACCATGATCGGTATGACGGTATCGGAAGTGCAGCAAGTTGCGACTGGTTGGAGTGCCAAAAAAAGTATTTTAGGCAAATCAGTTTATAACGAGACTGGAGAAAAAATCGGTAAGGTCGAGGATCTGATCATCACACCGGAGAAGAATGTGTCTTATCTGATTATTGCTGTAGGTGGGTTTATCGGACTTGGTCAGCATAATGTGAGCATCCCCTCACCGCAAATTATCGAACAGGACGGCAAATTAATTTTACCGGGTGCATCTAAAGAGGCGGTAAAGGCAATGCCTCCATTTAATTACGCTAGTGACACCGCAAAACGCGATCTGTTTTTAGCAAACGCTGAACAAGATCTGAGCAAAGCAAAAGCAAAAATCGCAGAGATTCAAAAAAAATCTGCAACCCTCTCGGGTGAAGCAAAAACTAAGCTTGATCAGCAATTACAGACTCTGCAGCAAGACGTTAAATTGGCTGAAGATAAGCTGACTGCAATGAAGCGTGCAGAGGCAAAAAAATGGAAAAATTTTGAGGCTGATGTCAATAAAGCGTTCGTTCGCATGAAGCATTCAATGGAAAGCATCATTACCTGATTTATCACGAACTCAGTGGTCGATGTGGTCTTGAGTTACGGTGTCAATGTCAATAACGTTTGCACCAGCGACACGATTTTCTCTTCTCAGTTAATAACAATAGGACTTATGCAAAATCGTCCAGGTAAGGCGTAGTGGCAAATCAGTATTTGGTGCCTTAGTTAGTACGAAAGGCAGCTACAAGGCAACTGGGGCGGTTTTTTATAAGTCCTGAACAAGTATCATCTAAAAGGACGACATATCATGAGCAAAATTATTGGCATTGATCTTGGAACAACCAATTCCTGCGTTGCAATTATGGAAAACGGGCAACCAAAAGTCATTGAAAACGCAGAAGGTGCACGTACCACCCCATCCATCATCGCCTATCAAGAAGACGGAGAAATTCTGGTCGGTGCCTCCGCAAAACGGCAGGCAGTGATTAATCCCAAAAATACGCTATTCGCGGTCAAGCGCTTGATCGGACGTAAATTTGATGAGAAAGAAGTCCAAAAAGATATAGGACTCATGCCATTCCAAATTATCAAAGCGGATAACGGCGACGCATGGATTAGCGTCAGAGATAAAAAGCTTGCACCACCGCAGATTTCAGCCGAGATATTGCGCAAGATGAAAAAGACAGCAGAAGATTATCTTGGGACAGAAGTGACCGAGGCAGTGATTACTGTACCGGCTTATTTTAATGACGCTCAGAGACAAGCGACTAAAGACGCCGGACGCATTGCTGGGCTAGATGTCAAGCGCATTATCAACGAACCGACTGCAGCTGCTCTGGCATTTGGTCTTGATAAAAAAGAGAAGGGTGATCGTAAAATTGCGGTCTATGACTTGGGCGGTGGTACGTTTGACGTATCGATTATAGAAATTGCAGAAGTCGATAACGAAAGACAATTTGAAGTAATGTCCACCAACGGCGATACCTTTTTAGGTGGCGAGGATTTTGATCAGCGCATTATTGATTTCATTATTGACGACTTCAACAAAATCAACGGTATTGATCTTAAAAAAGATCCGATTGCGTTACAAAGGATTAAAGCCTCTGCGGAGCGCGCAAAAATTGAATTATCTTCTGCCCAGCAGACAGAAATCAACGAGCCGTACATTGCCATGGCAAATGGTGCACCAGTGCATCTGACCATGAAAATAACCCGTGCCAAATTAGAATCTCTGGTAGAGGAATTAATCGAGGCCACCATTGCCCCTTGCAGAACGGCGATGAAGGATGCCGGTATCAGTGTGGCAGATATCGACGATATTATTTTAGTGGGTGGCATGACACGTATGCCAAAAGTACAGGAAAAAGTAAAAGAATTTTTTGGTAAAGAGCCACGCAAAGATATTAATCCTGATGAGGCGGTAGCGGTTGGCGCAGCAATTCAGGGTGCCGTATTGTCGGGTGATCAGAAAGATCTTTTACTGCTCGATGTCACGCCTTTATCGTTAGGGATAGAAACGCTGGGGGGCATGATGACGATGATGATACAAAAAAATACCACGATTCCGACTAAATTTAGCCAGGTATTTTCTACTGCAGATGACAATCAGAATGCGGTGACGATCAAAGTATTTCAGGGTGAGCGGGAAATCGCTGCCAAAAACAAAGCATTGGGGGAATTTAATCTGGAAGGCATTCCACCATCCTCGCGCGGCACGCCACAAATTGAAGTGAGCTTTGATATTGATGCCAACGGTATTTTGCATGTCGGTGCCAAAGACAAAGCGACCGGCAAAGAAAATCGAATTACGATCAAAGCCAATTCGGGTCTGACTGAAGCAGAAATCCAGAAAATGGTGAAAGACGCCGAAGTCAATGCAGAAGATGACAGGAAGCTAAAAGAATTAACAGAGTCCAGAAATCACGCAGATACTTTGATCCACAATACCAATAAATCGATGCTTGAATACGGTACAACATTGGATACTTCGGAAAAAGACGCTATTGAGAAACATATTGCGGAATTGGAGTTATCCTTAAAAAGCGCAGACAAGGCCGATATCGATAGCAAGATTTCTGCTTTATCCAGCTCAGCACAAAAGTTGGGAGATAAGATGCAAGCCAATGCGGCTGCAAAACAGTCTGCTCAGCATTCCGGCGCAGCAAGCAACGATTCTGCTTCCCACTCGTCTAAGCAGGAAGAACAGCAAGATGATGTAGTTGATGCGGAGTTTGAAGAGGTCAAAGAGCATAAATAAGTTGTCGTCACTTGTTCGGTCAGCGGTCGCTAAATGTTTGCTAAATGTTCGTTGCGCCTGAAGATGATCAGGCCCAGAGACCTTGATGTTGGAGGTCTCTGGCGCGTCTCGCTGTGACTCTGCACCGGTATCGTTGTTGATCAATGTCATCCTCGTATTAGTCACTCCCTAAAAGGTATCCGATTGAAAACCAAAAAAACACCTTTCCCGTTGCCAACGCATAAAGACGATAGCAATGTATTGACAGGGGAGAGTCATGCTGACAGCGCGCTAGATGAGGCGTTAAAAGAGAGTTTTCCTGCCAGCGATGCGATTGCAGTCGAGATATCGGTTCCGCCATCACTACCAAAGACAACAGTGCAGTCAAGCACGCCTAAGATCAAGAAAAAATAACCGCAAACTGGTGTGGGAAATGTATTGAGAGATATCCATTTTTGCCAAGAGAGTTTTATATACTCCCAACAAAAATTAATAAAAATGCCTTATTGTCGAATGATTATATGGACGATTAAAATATACTAATTAGGAGTATATTTTCATTTGCGTGTTGAACTTTACACTTGGTGTCAATAATAGTCGGGAGAGTTAAGCGTGTTATATAAAATTTTTAACACGTTTTTATATGTGCTTTTACGTCTTTTTTGACTTGATGTCTGGTTCGGTTTTCACGGCAATTTCTCGCTTATTTTTCAGCATCTTTTTTGATGTCACTACCTCTTCAACTCCACGTTCTCCGCGCAAATCGGTGTCTACTAAGCCGCGTTCTAGGTCAACAAATGCCTGCTTCATTTTTTTATCAGGTTTGATAACGGCGTTCGCTGATACCTCATCATGATCATGTGGTAACAAAAGATTAGTACCGTTATTGACATCTTTCTTGACGCTACTCTTGCTGGATTTTACTTTTATCGTCATGGTATGTTTATTAGATCCTATATCTGAATTAAGTTTGCATTGAGGCTTTGTTTAATTCGGGTGATTTAAGCGGATCAAAGTCCTGTCAATTGCCGTCTGTAATATTGCATTCGGCTCTTTCGATCTGATTGGCACCCAATTTTAGAAGTAGGGTAATTGCGGCGTTTTCTTTGTCCGCACTATTTACACTAACGGCGACCACCATGCCGGATTGTCGTATGTTAGATTTATTTTCTTCGCCTTCTTCTTTCTCGCCTTTCTCTTTGGTTTTGGATAATCCACCGATCAGAGAGCCAATATGCGCTCCGACTAGTGCACCCAGTACAGCACTGACAGGACCAGTTAAAGGAACGCCTGCGATGCCGACATCTGAGCCAACAGCACCGCCAGTCGCTGCGCCTTGCATGGCACCTTCGCCAGTTTCTTTGGCGCCAGGTGATACCTCCTGATCACCGCCGATGGGATATAAATTATGTTGTCCTGACGGGTTAACTTAGAAGGAACTTATTTGTTGTTCGGCAAAACCGGCATGTATTAATTGATTAATTGATTGATTGCATGCTCAACCTGCGCCTTCTGTTGCAATCGTCCCGCAATAATGTGTGTCATGGTATCTCTCTTGATGTTTGATTTAAATCGAGACCTTTGCATGACAGCCTTAATCAGAGCCGTTTCAGCAAAGGTTGAATTTTTAAAAAATAAAATGATGCTTTTTTAGTGATTTTGTCTTC
>NZ_JBEONP010000076.1:0-12351 GCF_040544435.1 Undibacterium sp. GrIS 1.2 | reverse complement strand
ATGGTCACATAGGGATTGACACGCCATAAAACGATAATCCGGCACAAATTCATGTCACATGTGCCGCTTCAAACAAGAAAACCAATCGCAACAGTAGCCACACCCATGCTCGACTTTACTGGTTTGGGTATTTTGCAAGAAGCTCTGCTTTATTATTCATTTTTATTACTAATTTGTTTGCTCAGAATAAGCTTGTAAGCGGGCCTATTTTAAGTGGGTCTACTATCAAAAGATCAAAACTGTTTTTATCCTTAATGAATGCAGCTTGACGTACAATTCGAGCACATTTTAACCAAGAGGTACCTATGCAAACTAAACCTGTATTAACTTTAGATGACGTCAAAAAAATCGCAGCAGCTGCAGAGACAGAAGCGAAAACCAATGGCTGGGCGGTAGTGATTGCGATTGTTGATGATGGTGGCCATTTGATGTGGTTGCAACGTTTGGACGGCGTCGCACCTATTTCCGCACACATTGCACCAGCGAAGGCGACGACGGCTGCACTTGGTCGCCGCGAGTCTAAAATTTATGAGGACGTTATCAATAATGGACGCTTCTCTTTTTTAAGTGCTCCTTATATTGAGGGAATGTTAGAGGGCGGCGTGCCTATCGTCGTTGATGGTCATTGTGTCGGTGCAGTGGGCGTATCTGGCGTTAAGTCGTCTGAAGATGCGCAGATTGCAAAGGCCGGTATTGCTGCCTTGGCACTTTAGTCTGAGTGTAATTTAATCAAATACTTGCTCGCGGCAGCCAATTGCGCTGCCGCTATTTATTTCAGCATGGTTATCTACGCTAAGAGTTGTTTGTCTGGCAGGTTTAGCCAAAAATGCTCGCGTCTTTACCTCATTTTCTGGCGTTCTTGGTTTGCTTGAGGGGTGCTTTTGCGCTATAATTCGAGGGTTTAGCTAATCCAAATCCCGTCGTAGCGCATACCAAATCCACAAATCTCCTAAAATCGTCTCACACTACGCGCTACATTCGCGTGGTTCCTGAACACGGTTGTTTTGGCGCGGCGTAGCGACGGTAACAATACAGGAGTTACCCTTGCTGCCATTTCCGCAGTCTTTACGTCCCAACCAAGATGCTACGGCCATTCTTGCTCTCGCGGACGGAACTATATTCACTGGTGTTTCCATCGGCGCTGAAGGCCATATATCAGGCGAAGTTGTTTTCAATACATCCATGACCGGTTATCAGGAAATTCTGACTGATCCAAGTTACAGCTCTCAAATCGTGACTCTGACTTATCCGCATATCGGTAATACCGGTATCAATTCAGAAGATGTTGAGTCCGACAAAATTCATGCGGCTGGCCTGATCATTAAAGATTTACCTTTGATGGTGTCTAACTTCCGCTCTGAACAATCTTTATCTGACTATCTTAAATCGCAAAATATTGTTGCGATTGCAGGCATTGATACACGTAAGCTGACTCGTATTCTGCGTGAAACTGGCGCCCAAGGCGGCGCAATTTTAGTTGGTAATGATGCGACTAAGGCGCTCGCTCTGGCAAAATCTTTTCCGGGTTTGTCTGGCATGGATTTGGCAAAAGTTGTTTCTACCAGCAAGTCCTATTCATGGACAGAAACTGAATGGACTTTAGGGCAAGGTTACGGTCAACTGACCGACCCAAAATTTCATGTGGTCGCATTTGATTTCGGTGTTAAACGGAATATTTTGCGGATGCTGACAGCCCGTGGCTGCAAAGTAACCGTGTTGCCAGCCCAATCAACTGCTGCTGCTGTATTGGCCTTGAATCCTGACGGTGTATTTTTATCCAATGGCCCTGGCGATCCAGAGCCTTGCGATTACGCGATTGCTGCAGCTAAAGAATTGATTGAAAAAGGCATACCTACTTTTGGTATTTGCCTCGGTCATCAGATTATGGCGCTTGCTTCCGGTGCCAAAACGCTCAAGATGAAATTTGGTCATCATGGCGCTAATCATCCGGTGCAAGATTTGGACACTAAACAAGTATTGATCACGTCGCAGAATCACGGTTTTGCAGTTGATGTAAATTCACTGCCTGCTAACTGCCGCATTACACATGTCTCTTTGTTTGATGGTTCTTTGCAAGGCTTTGAACGTACTGATAAGCCAGCATTTTGCTTCCAGGGACATCCAGAGGCATCACCAGGTCCGATGGATATCGCCTACCTGTTTGATCGCTTTACTAATTTAATGAGCGCAGCAAAAGCGCAGGCAAACGGAGAACAATAAAAATGCCTAAACGTCTCGATATAAAAAGCATCCTGATTATCGGTGCTGGCCCTATCATTATTGGTCAGGCTTGTGAGTTCGATTATTCCGGCGCTCAGGCATGTAAGGCTTTGCGTGAAGAGGGCTATAAAGTCATTTTGGTTAACAGCAATCCAGCGACCATCATGACTGATCCTGAAATGGCTGATGTGACTTACATTGAGCCAATTACCTGGCAAGTGGTAGAACGCATTATCGCCAAAGAAAAGCCAGACGCCATTTTGCCTACGATGGGTGGTCAGACCGCCTTGAATTGCGCACTCGATTTGCACAAACACGGCATCCTGACCAAATATAATTGCGAACTGATCGGCGCTTCACCAGAAGCAATCGACAAAGCAGAAGATCGCTCTAAGTTTAAAGATGCGATGACCAAAATTGGTTTGGGTTCTGCCCGTTCCGGCGTCGCGCATAACATGGATGAATCATGGGAAGTGCAGAAGACACTCGGTTTTCCAGTGATTATTCGCCCGTCTTTTACTATGGGCGGCACCGGCGGTGGTATTGCATATAACGAAGAAGAGTTTGAGACTATTTGCAAGCGCGGTTTAGAGGCGTCACCTACTAGTGAGTTGCTGATTGAAGAATCAATGATCGGCTGGAAAGAATTTGAGATGGAAGTTGTACGCGATAAAGCGGATAACTGCATTATTGTTTGCTCTATTGAGAATCTTGATCCTATGGGAGTCCATACCGGTGACTCAATCACGGTAGCGCCTGCGCAGACACTGACTGACAAAGAATACCAAATCATGCGTAACGCCTCGCTGGCAGTTTTGCGTGAAATCGGTGTCGATACTGGCGGCTCTAATGTTCAATTCTCTATCAATCCTGCTGATGGTCGCATGATTGTGATTGAGATGAATCCGCGTGTATCCCGTTCATCTGCCCTGGCATCGAAAGCAACAGGTTTTCCAATTGCGAAGATCGCTGCCAAATTGGCGGTTGGTTTTACTCTGGATGAACTGCGTAATGAAATCACCGGTGGCGCTACCCCAGCGTCATTCGAGCCGTCGATTGATTATGTCGTTACCAAAATTCCTCGATTTGCTTTTGAAAAATTCCCGCAAGCAGACAATCATCTGACAACGCAAATGAAGTCGGTTGGCGAAGTCATGGCAATCGGTAGAACTTTCCAGGAGTCTTTCCAAAAAGCCTTGCGTGGCTTAGAGGTTGGCGTTGATGGGATGAACCAAAAAACGCTGGATCGTGAAGTTATCGCAGAAGAATTGGGCGAGCCTGGTCCTGATCGTATCTGGTATGTCGGTGATGCGTTTGGTCTTGGCTTTAGCTTGGAGGAGGTACATCAGCTGACGCATATTGATCCGTGGTTCCTAGCGCAGATCAAGGATATTGTCGATATCGAGCTGTGGTTAGATCACCAGAATCTGGATGAGCTAGATAAAGAAGTGTTGCTAAAGATTAAGCAAAAAGGGTTCTCTGACCGTCGATTGGCAAAGCTGCTCAAGACTACGGACACTGCGGTGCGTGAGCGTCGCCATGCCTTAAATATTCGACCAGTCTATAAACGTGTAGATACTTGTGCTGCGGAGTTTGCAACTAAAACTGCTTACATGTATTCGACTTATGAAGAAGAGTGTGAGTCTGCACCGACCGATAAGAAAAAAATCATGGTGTTGGGTGGAGGTCCAAATCGTATCGGTCAGGGTATTGAGTTTGATTATTGCTGCGTCCATGCGGCTTTTGCGATGCGCGAAGATGGCTATGAGACCATCATGGTCAACTGCAATCCAGAAACGGTTTCGACCGATTACGACACATCCGATCGCCTGTACTTTGAGCCTTTGACTTTAGAAGATGTATTAGAAATCGTCGATAAAGAAAAACCAGTCGGCGTGATTGTGCAGTACGGCGGACAGACGCCATTGAAATTAGCTTTGGATTTGGAGGCGAATGGCGTACCGATTATTGGTACATCGCCAGACATGATTGACGCAGCTGAAGATCGCGAGCGTTTCCAACAAATGTTGCATAAGCTTGGTCTGCGTCAACCACCTAATCGTACAGCGCGCACCGAAGCCCAAGCGTTGGAGTTAGCGCAGGAAATTGGTTATCCCTTAGTAGTTCGCCCATCCTATGTGTTGGGTGGACGTGCAATGGAAATCGTACACGAGCAACGTGATCTCGAGCGTTATATGCGTGAAGCAGTCAAGGTGTCGCATGACTCACCGGTATTACTTGATCGCTTTCTGAATGATGCAATCGAGGTCGATGTTGATTGTATTTCTGACGGCGAACACACCTTCATTGGTGGCGTGATGGAGCATATTGAACAAGCAGGCGTGCATTCTGGCGACTCTGCATGCTCCTTGCCGCCGTATTCACTTGCCGCAGAGACGATTGAGGAATTAAAGCGTCAGACATCATTGATGGCGAAAGGCTTGAACGTTGTCGGCTTAATGAACGTACAGTTTGCAATTCAACAGCAAGATGGTAAGGATGTTGTGTTTGTTCTGGAAGTAAATCCAAGAGCATCTCGCACAGTACCTTACGTATCGAAAGTCACTGGTTTGCAATTGGCTAAAATTGCTGCACGTTGTATGGTGGGTCAGTCACTGGCTTCTCAAGGTATTCATAAAGAAGTTGTGCCGTCTTACTTCAGTGTAAAAGAAGCGGTATTTCCATTCGTGAAGTTTCCTGGTGTGGATACGATTCTTGGTCCAGAAATGAAATCCACTGGTGAAGTGATGGGCGTCGGTAAAACTTTTGGTGAAGCCTTCGTCAAGTCACAACTAGGTGCTAGTATCAAACTACCAACCTCTGGCAAAGTTTTCCTTAGTGTCAAAGGTAGTGACAAACCACGCGCAGTAAAAGTAGCTGGTGATCTAGTTGAGATGGGATTTGCTGTCGTAGCGACTAAGGGCACGGCTGCAGCGATTGCAGCAGCGGGTATCCCGGTCAGTACGATCAATAAAGTGGCCGAAGGCCGTCCGCATGTCGTTGATATCATCAAAAATCATGAGATCGCTTTGGTGATTAATACCGTAGAAGAAAAACGTAGTGCGATTACGGATTCCCGTGCTATTCGTGTATCTTCGCTTGCAGCGCGCGTACCAACCTACACCACGATTGCTGGTGCGGAGGCTGCAGTGCAAGGTATGCGTCATCTAGATGAATTGCATGTCTATGATTTACAAGGTCTGCATAAAACCTTACACTAAGCAAATAGCTTAAACTTCGATACAGAGGTCACAGACGGTGTCCAATCCGGATGCCAGATGTGGCCTCTGTATTTCTACTTTATGAGTGTGAATGAAATGAGTACAGTACCTCTTACCAAATTCGGCGCGGAACTGCTTAAGCAAGAATTACATAATTTGAAGACCAAAGAGCGTCCAGATGTAATTAATGCGATTGCAGAAGCTCGCGCTCAAGGCGACTTGTCTGAAAATGCAGAATATGATGCGGCTAAAGAGCGTCAAAGTTTTATTGAAGGTCGTATCGCCGAGCTGGAAGGCAAGCTCAGTGCGGCGCAAATCATTGATCCGACAACTTTAGATGCAGAGGGACGTGTGGTATTTGGAGCGACCGTGCATTTGGAGGATTTAGATAATGAACAGAAAGTCAGCTATCAAATTGTAGGCGACGACGAGGCAGATATTAAACTCAGTAAAGTATCAATCAGCTCCCCAATTGCTCGTGCATTGATCGGTAAATATGTTGGCGATATCGTTGGTGTGCAAGCACCCGCAGGTATTCGTGAATATGAAGTATTAGAAGTGCTGTACATTTAAGCAGAACAAAAAAATGGTCAGCACTATATAGAGCTGACCATTTTTAAATAAATAAAAATATTATTTAGTATATTGAGCGCAGAGCTACTTAGTTTTATGGCGTTATCACTTTAATGTGATCAGGTATTACCGAGGGCTGATTTTTTGACGCTAGTTTGACGTGGTTTAGCACGTTTGATTGAGCCGCCCTGAGTTACCCGCTCATTACCCTTTACCATGACTTTTGAGACACTAGGTTTTTTGGTGCCACTTGCGCTAGGTTTGACGATAGTTACCTCGCGCATACCTTTGCCTTTTTTGACTAGTTTGGTTTCCTTAATGCCGTCTAACTTAGGACGGTAAATAACCAGTAATTTGCCAATATGCTGTACCGGCGCAGCTTCTAAAGAGCTACAAATGGTATCGTACATGGCAATGCGTGCTTCACGATCATCGCCAAACACACGTACCTTAATTAATCCATGAATATTAAGGCCAGCATCGATTTCCTTCATCACGGCAGGCGATAAACCGGCTTCACCGATCAATACGATGGGTTTCAGTGCATGGGCTTCAGAGCGCAGTTCGCTGCGTTCAGCGGGCGTGAGTTTCAACATATAAATTCCTTTAAAAGCAGTATTTTACGCGAATGGCAAAAAATAAATTCAATCAAAATTGGGTGCACGATCATATTAACGATCCTTATGTCAAATTGGCACAAAAGGAAGGTTATCGTGCGCGTGCTGTTTACAAGCTCAAGGAAATCGATGAGGCTGAAAAATTAATCAAGCCAGGTCAAATTATCGTCGATCTTGGCGCAACCCCTGGTAGTTGGTCGCAATATGTACGCAATAAACTAGCCGGTAAAGACGGTGGCGGCATCTTGGGCGAGATTTTTGCGTTAGATTTGCTGCTAATGGAACCGATTGCAGATGTTCAGTTCATCCAGGGAGATTTTCGCGAAGCCGACGTGCTGAATCAGCTAGAGGCTAAATTGCTGGGGCGCAAGCTTGATCTTGTATTATCAGATATGGCACCCAATTTATCAGGCAACTCCACAGTGGATGCGGCGCGCATTGAATACATTATTGAATTGGCGGTTGAGTTCTCTAATGCGCACTTAAAACCCTCTGGTGCTTTGCTAGTAAAATGTTTTCATGGACCTGCTTACAACACGATTGTAACCATGTTTAAAACACAATTTAAAACTGTCATCAGCAAAAAACCCAAAGCCAGCAAAGACAAGTCTTCTGAGATTTTCTTACTCGGAAGAGGTTTAAAGAATAGTTAAAAAGCAAAAAGTAATAATTTATATGTTAATTCGCTCTTGATAATTACCAAGAATGACAACATATGCGCTCTAGCAAGCTCTATCTAATACGGGTATGATGCAAAATTATTGTGTGTACAGGCGTAGTTCTACGTCCAAGGAGTTCTCGTGAATAATATGTTTTCAAAAGCGGCGATATGGGTAGTCATTGCCTTAGTGCTGTTTATGGTATTTAAACAGTTTGACAAAGGCATGTCTGCTAACACTGCCTCTATGCCGTATTCCGAGTTTCTGGATGAGGTTAGGGCTAAGCACATTAAAGATGCAACGATTGATGATGCCAATCGTACTGTTACAGCGACTACGCTGGATGGTAAAAAGGTCAAATCACAACTCACGATATTTGATCGTGGTTTAGTAGGTGATCTGGTAAATAACGGCATTAAATTTGATAACAAGCCGCCTGAAGAGCAGTCCTTCCTGTCCCAAGTCTTTATTTCATGGTTCCCAATGCTGTTGTTAATTGGCGTTTGGGTGTTTTTCATGCGTCAGATGCAAGGCGGCGGCAAAGGTGGTGCATTTTCATTCGGTAAATCTAAAGCACGTATGCTGGACGATACCAACAACAATGTTTCTTTTGCTGATGTCGCAGGGTGTGATGAAGCGAAAGAAGAAGTTGGCGAAATTGTTGATTTCTTGCGCGATCCAAGTAAATTCCAAAAGCTCGGTGGCCGCATTCCACGCGGTGTTTTAATGGTTGGTCCACCGGGTACAGGTAAAACTTTGCTGGCTCGTGCGATTGCGGGTGAGGCGAAGGTACCATTCTTCACTATTTCTGGTTCTGATTTTGTTGAAATGTTTGTTGGTGTTGGTGCTTCCCGTGTCCGTGATATGTTTGAAAATGCTAAGAAGCATGCGCCGTGTATTATTTTCATCGATGAAATTGATGCTGTCGGTCGCCACCGTGGTGCCGGTATGGGTGGTGGTAATGATGAGCGTGAGCAGACATTGAACCAAATGCTGGTTGAGATGGACGGATTTGAGGCTAATTCCGGTGTTATCGTAATTGCAGCAACTAACCGTGCTGACGTCCTTGATAAGGCTTTATTGCGTCCTGGTCGTTTTGATCGACAAGTCTCCGTTGGGTTGCCAGATATCCGTGGCCGTGAGCAAATTTTGAATGTTCACATGCGCAAAGTGCCTATCAGCACTGACGTTAAAGCCGATATCTTGGCACGTGGTACCCCTGGGATGTCAGGCGCTGATCTTGCCAATCTTGTCAACGAGGCAGCTTTATTTGCTGCGCGTCGCAATAAGCGTATCGTTGAAATGCTTGATTTTGAAGATGCTAAGGACAAAATTTTCATGGGGCCTGAGCGCAAATCTATGGTCATGCGTGAAGATGAACGCCGTAATACGGCTTATCACGAATCTGGCCATGCTGTTGTCGCTAAACTTTTACCAAAGGCAGATCCAGTTCACAAAGTAACTATCATGCCACGTGGTTTTGCATTGGGTCTGACATGGCAGTTGCCGGAGCATGATCCGATTAGCGGCTATAAAGATAAAATGCTGGAGGAAATTTCCATTTTGTTTGGCGGTCGAATTGCTGAAGAAATTTTTGTCGGTCAAATGTCCACTGGTGCATCGAACGATTTTTCACGTGCAACTAAGCTGGCTCGTGCAATGGTGACCCGCTTTGGTATGTCTGACAGCATGGGCGTGATGGTGTATGAAGATAGCCAAAGTGAAGGTTACTTTGGTGGTTCGTCAAAAACGATTTCTGAAGTGACACAGCAAAAAGTGGATGCGGAAATTCGTAATATTCTGGATACACAATATGCCCTGTCCCGTAAATTGCTCGAAGAAAATCGTGATAAAGTCGAAGCAATGACTAAAGCTTTGTTAGATTGGGAAACGATAGATGCTGATCAAATCAATGACATTATGAGCGGCATAGATCCACGCCCGCCAAAGTTAGGTCAGTCAACACGTAAGACTCCGACAGATACAACGTCTGGTGGCGTATCTCCAAACGCGGCGGCACCAGCTTAAATATCAATTAATAGTTTGACTTTAATTTAGGGTGAGAAGGGATTCTCGCCCTAATTTTTTATATTCATGAATAATTATTTCGAATGTGGTCGATATCGATTTCCGTTACAGGGGTCACAGTTTCGTCCTTTAGTAATGGGAATACTCAACATTACGCCTGACTCATTTTCAGATGGAGGGCAATTCCAGGGATTAGATGCGGCGCTCTCACATGCGGAGCAGATGATACGAGATGGTGTAGATATTATTGATATTGGCGGCGAATCCACTCGGCCAGGTGCAACGCCTTTGTCGCTCGATGAGGAGTTGAGCCGGGTTATGCCAGTGATTTATGCTTTGCGTGATTGTGGTAAACCTTTATCCGTCGATACCTACAAGACACAAGTAATGCGAGAAGCCATTCTTGCAGATGTTGATATGATCAATGATATCAACGGCTTTAGAGCACCAGGCGCTATCGACGTTGTTGCCAAGGCTGATGTTGGCTTATGTGTGATGCACATGCAAAATACGCCGTCAGATATGCAACTGCAACCTGAGTATGACGATGTAAATACTCAGGTAACTGATTTCTTAGATACGATGGTGGCCGATTTATTAAATGCTGGAATTGCGCCTCAACGTATTTGCCTTGATCCCGGATTTGGCTTTGGAAAAACCTTGCAGCATAATGTGGCAATGCTGAAAAATATAGATCAGTTTCAAGCCAGATTTGGTATGCCTATACTTGCTGGTTTATCGCGTAAATCGATGCTGGGAGCAATCACAGGGAAAAGCGTAGAGCAGCGTCTTGCCTCAAGTATTGCTGCCTCAATCGCAGCCGTCGCCAATGGCGCGAAAGTTTTACGAGTGCATGACGTAGCCGAGACCGTCGATGCGTTAGCCGTGTGGCGCGCGTTATCAAATTAAAGAAAGAAAATAAAAATGACGAGAAAATATTTTGGTACCGACGGTATCCGCGGCAAAGTTGGCGTCGCACCAATTACCCCTGATTTTGTAATGCGCTTAGGTTATGCTGCCGGCAAAGTGTTAGCGCAACGTGGACATAAAGGAGAGGGTAAGCCTGCTGTCTTGATCGGTAAAGATACTCGGGTGTCTGGCTATATGCTAGAGGCTTCTTTAGAGGCAGGATTTGCTGCAGCTGGAGTTGATGTGATGCTCTCAGGGCCGATGCCTACTCCTGCTGTAGCTTACTTGACCAGAGCCTTACGCTTGTCGGCTGGTGTCGTGATTTCTGCCTCACATAATCCTTATTATGACAACGGGATTAAGTTTTTTTCTTCGCAGGGCAATAAATTACCTGATGAAGTCGAGCTCGCAATTGAGGCCGAGCTAGAAAATGGGATGGACTGTGTTAGTTCAGATTTACTCGGCAAGGCGCATCGTCTGCGTGACGCAAATGGTCGCTATATTGAATTTTGTAAAAGTACTTACCCCAACGAATTGGATTTGCGAGGACTTAAGATCGTAGTTGATTGTGCACATGGCGCTGCCTATGATATTGCCCCGCATGTATTTCATGAATTAGGTGCTGAAGTTATCTCTATCGGTAATCAACCGAACGGTTTTAATATTAATGACCAGGTCGGTGCTACCGCGCCAGATGCGTTGGCTATTGCCGTCAGAGCGAATCATGCAGATATAGGTATCGCTTTGGATGGTGATGCTGATCGCCTCGTTATGGTGGATAGAAACGGTAAAATTTATAATGGCGACCAGCTGCTTTATTTGATGGTGATGGATCGTCTTGCAATTGGTTCAGTTCAGGGTGTGGTTGGTACTTTGATGACCAATATGGCGGTAGAGTTGGCATTGCAGGATTTGGGCGTTGGTTTTGTCCGGGCTAAAGTGGGCGACAGATACGTGCTGGAACAAATGCAAGAGCGTGGCTGGATGCTAGGTGGTGAAGGTTCCGGACATTTACTCTGCCTGGATAAGCACACTACGGGCGATGGTATTGTCTCTGCGTTGCAAGTTTTATCTGCACTGCGTCGCAATGGCAAGACCCTAGATCAATGTTTTGAACATTTGATCTTATTCCCACAAGTTTTACTCAATGTTAAAGTGCCTGCCGGATTTAACTGGCAGAAAAATGAAGCGGCTGTTTTAGAAAAACAGCGCGTAGAAGCAGAGTTAGGTAATAAAGGGCGAGTATTGATTCGTGCCTCGGGTACTGAGCCATTAGTGCGAGTTATGGTAGAAGCAGTTGATTTAGAAATGGCCAATAAATTTGCTCGTAGACTAGTTGACTGTATAACACCTGCCTGATTTATTAGGACTTACGTAAAACCGCCCTAGCTGCGTTGCAGCTCCTAGCAGTAAAGATGTACTATCTTTGTCGCTACGCCTTACTGGGACAATTTTGCATAAGTCCTATTTATATTTGAATTTGTGTTAGTCGCATTATTGAATATGGAGGCGATACCATGTACTATTCAGCCTTCAGTTTTTTTATATTGTTTGGCTAGTGCAGCGAATAATATACGTGCTAAATAATACAATAGCACTTCAGAATTTGATTGAATTGAATCCTAGTATTCTGTACCAGAACACTAGATTGTTATGACGAGCATCATCATTTCATAATAAGTTCACATATTTCTCCCGCGCGTCGGTAGCTCAGCTGGATAGAGCAATGCCCTTCTAAGGCATGGGTCGGGGGTTCGAGCCCCTCCCGACGCACTTCTTTTCTACATACCCCGATTTTCTAAAGTCATCAGCCTCAAGAAAAATTTGAGGCTGATCAGTGATCAGAAACAGCGGTTAATCATCTGCACCCAATCTCTATAAACACACGTCTCCTTGTGTTTGCATCCAACTAATAAAAATCTAAATTTACTTTGCTGCCATCAGAGATCCATCGTCAGATAAATATTGTATTCCCGTTAGCTTGCACTCATGCAGACTTCAAAATTTGAGTTGTAGGTTTCACCTGGGTTGATCGTATGCGTCCGACAGACCCACCTAGACGATCAGCAAATAACCGATTTTGCCCGCAGCGGAAGCAATTCATCAATACGATTATTTTTACAG
>NZ_JBEONP010000075.1:0-12955 GCF_040544435.1 Undibacterium sp. GrIS 1.2 | reverse complement strand
CTTAATGAAATCATTGACTTACAGAACTACCCCCACGCCAGTGCTCGATCTCCTACCGTCACTTATTGCACCTAAAACAAATCGACCCCAAATCAAGCACGAATTTTTCCTATATCAAATCGATGAAAAAATATCCATCGTCATTTACTTTTGTAACTCTTCCGAACTGCCACTTACTGCCGTGAGCAGGATTTCTAAATTCAATTTTCTTATCCATACTAGGTTTCGTGCCAGCTTTCAAAACAACGAGGCCGGGGATTGTCCCAACTTTGCATCTGTGAATTTTTGGAGCTGCCACGATTTGTCCTTTTTTAATTACTTTGAAAGACCAAGCGTATTGCGCATTATTTCGGCAGAACGAATGGTTTTTGCGCAACTCAAATCCACCATCAGGTCATACGCAGTACCGTCTGCAAAAATTCTCAACCCACGCAACAATCTTGGTTTCACATGTTTAGAAAACCGCACTAAGTTGATTGCTGAATCCCCACAGTGCTCAACCATGTATCCAGCCGAAACAGCATCAGCAATGACGGCTTGCTTTGGTTTTGAGATACGAGTCAGATCCATTACATTTTCCAAATAATAAATTTACAAATACAACTTCAAGGATGCACCAACCTACCTTTAGGACGCTTTGCTTTCACGCGGCGTTGCATGGAATCGAACCATCGTGAAGTTCGAGATTGCAATCACGAACTCTGGCACACCCTTGAAGTGATACTTCACTCCGTTCCAACTTCTTCAATTCAAGACCCAGCCAAGTATAGTTTTCCATGTTATCCCAATCAGCGTATGCCGCAATTAGGCTTTTTAGCTCTGCAATTCTTGCTTGATTTGCTTGTGGCATATTTTCTTTCGGGATCAATTTAACTTGATTAAGTATAGTAACGCCGCGTTACTAAGTCAAGGCAATTATTAACTTTTCTAACTGATTTTTTGGTATTTCTTTTCCAAGCCCACTCAACTCATCCGCCAGCACTTTCGTCATCATGTAACGACGCACGGCAACGGGACAGCGCTCAAGCTCATAGCCCCGGCCAGCAACTACAGATGGCCAGTTGTGCTTGTAATTGGTGCCAGCGACCGCATTGAGATCAGCAAGAATGTCAGTCATAGATCGACCACTGGCACGTTCTATTGAGAGCCACCGTTCGTACAAGCCAGGGGTTGTTGAAATTTTCAAGTCATTCATCTTTCAAAGTATTCGCATTCGATTTAGGTTTGAATGATAGGTCACTAATACGAAATTTGTCGCGACGATCGCCCATCAAGCCACGCAGATCCTTGATACTGATATCGGTGACCTCGTGCATGCGGATCAATAGTGACGCACCAATCGGTAATTTACGATGGCGTATTTTACTGATGACAGGTGGAGCCACTGCCAATACACGTGAGAGTGCTGCATCGTTTTTTAAGTGAAGGTGTTTGATTACCGCATCCAGCAATGGATCTGGATTGTATTTAATATCTTCTGCTGCTAAATCTAATAAATTGGCCATTTTTATACCATTTCAATAAGTTCTGAATATCCAGACAAAATGCCATCTGCAGTCAATAATTGCAGTGGCTCGCACAACGCTTGCGCTACTAAAATTCGATCAAACGGATCGCGATGAATCTCAGGTAAATGCCTCACTTTGGCAGCATGTACCGCAGTGACGGATAACTCCTGAAATCCATTTTTGACGATCTCTGCGACTAAAACATCCACATCAACATCGAGCTTACCAATGCCAACTTTGATAGCCACTTCCCAAATCGACGCACTACTTACGTAGACATCGGCCGCAGTCATGATCTTATGCCTGGCAGACTTGGAAAGTTGAGCACTGTCCTGAAGCCACCATAGATAAACATGGGTATCGAGCAATATCCGCATCAATGCCCCACAAATGCATCTTGTAGCTCTGTCGGCAAGGGAGCATCAAAATCATCTGCAATCTTGATCTGTCCCTTCATGGAGCCTGGCTTACGCATAACTGTAGGTTCTTCAATCGGAACAAGCCTGGCCACCGGCTTTCCGGCCCTAGCGATCGTGACGTTACCGCCCTGCAGAACGGTTTCGACTAATTTTGAAAACTGTGTTTTCGCTTCATGTATATTAATGGTTAGCATAACGCTCCTTTTTAAAACTTAGTTTAGTTTAGTCCATAATATATAAATAATCAAAAATGTTTCAAAACACCAAAAATTAAATCACTCCTTGTATCGCATCACGCATATTCACAGCATCGGCTTCCACCAATTTCTTAGCTGCCTTTAAACTCTTTAGACCGAGGATGTGGGCCATATCCTTGATATTGATTGCCCCCTTATTGTTTTGATAGAGTTTTGCGGCGAATGTTCTCCTGGCACTAGCTGTAGTAAGACCATGGATATTGGAATCACTCATGACCTTATTGAGTAAGCGTGTTAGCGAATTACTCTCTGAATAAATCTTTCCATTTTTTTCAGACGAACTAATTGAGAATCCTTGTCCATCACGTGCTAAGAACAAAGCAGATTTTGGCTGAAGCCCGCGATATCCACCACCCTCACCGGACCTGACAGACACACCAAGTCCATGGAGTACACGATGTTCCAGATACGCATCAATAGCTGCTACGACTTTAGGTGCTACCCACATTAAAGGACGCTCGGCACCATTAAAAGCAATCTCTGCTCTCACCACGCTTTCCGGAATAACTGAATTCGATCGCTTGCAATAATCTCGAACTTCTAATTGAGCGATTTCTTTAGGCGTCAATCCTGTGGCGAACAACGTGAATATGAGAGCTACGTTCCGTAGCGCGTGCTCAGTACTAGTAATACGGGCTACTTTAATGATTTCTCTGAGTTGCTGGTCGCTTACAAGTTGTGCTTTTGCCATGTCAGGAATATCTCGAAATTGGAATAATCCGATTGTATCAAAAAAATTGCATTAAAAACTGTTAAATGACGCGTTGACACCACTCAACGGAAAATTTCCCTGGCCGTCAATCCGGCATCGGCACGAAATTCCGGACGAAAAAAAACCCGCCGAAGCGGGTTTGATTGGTCATGGTTATTTAGGCAAAAACAACACTTGTTTTGCCACTGTGATGAGAGCGTGATGCTTTTCGAATCACAATCTGGACATCTCTTCCTAGCCGGTTAAGACATTCCAACATTTTTGTCTCGCTAATTCCCCTGAACTGGCCACGTAACATCCCCGATAATTTGGGTTGAGTCATTCCAAGAATATCTGCTGCTTCTTGCTGGGTGATATGGCGATGTTTGATTATTTCGCTGATCTTGGCTGCCAGGCGCGACTTCACTTGCATTTCCCCCGCCTCTTCATAGCCGAGATCCGCATACACATTGCCACTGCCCTTCTCGATGTCGATTCCACTCATTTCTTTTCTCCTTCTGCATGCATTGCTGCCGCCGCTTTAAAACGTTCGTGAATCAGATCCATATCCGGCTTTGGCGTTTCACTGCCCTTGGTTGATTTTTTCTGGAAACAGTGCAAAACGTACACTGCGTCCTTGAATTTAACCGTGTAGACAGCGCGATAGGTGTCGCTATTAAAATCCTCAATAACTTCGAGGACAGAGGCCCCACCAAAACCACGTAGCGGTTTCACCCCGTCGAATTTCATTCCATCCTGTGCCATATTGAGCGCATGACCAAATGTGTCCTGAACTTCTGCTGGCAGAGCCTTCAAGTCTTTCTTTGAAGATCCCATCCAGTGGAGAGGTTTCTGTTTAATATTCATATTGAATTATACCTAAATGGGAATAATGTGTCGACTGTGAACTTTGTGCTTTGTTGCCTCTCAGTTACGGCAGAGGAACATCACCATTTTCAAAGAAAACAATACGACATTGCGCCGCGTTGCGTACGAAGCCCTTCCCAATATTTACCCATCGCAACGCAAGCGTTCTCCTTCCATTCTGAAAACACCGTGAGGCTTCATTTCGACACTTGGAAGCTTCTGATAGACTTTTGAAATACATTGTTATTCCTTCCGAATTGAAGGGACCCAGAAGGGTTCCCTCCTGGGTTGGTTTTAGTGCCGTCACCGGCGATTGATTAACTACTTTTCCTAGCGGGAAATCTTACGAATTCCACTCCATTCGTTGAACACATAGAATTTTGCTAGATCATCGGAACTAGTTACCATTACTTCATCGCTCACTTTTAAATCCATAATGGTTTCAAATGTGATTCGATTTAGTTTTAAGCCGATTAATTCTGCTTCCTTCTTAAGTCCAGAATAGAAGAGGTCCTGAAATTTTTGATACCAATTATTATCAATTGGAAGTTTTAAAGCTTCTGATAATTGATTGTGTTCCAAAAATTGCTGACGTGCTGAACGTAAAACACCAACGAATGCTAACAATGCCATTGTTACTGGAATGTCCTCATTTGCTGTTTTTACTTTGTCTAAAGTATTCATATTTACTCCAAGATTGGTTATAAATACGGAGCATCCCAGGCGGGATGCGTTCCGCACAGGTTGATTGATTACCGTTACCGGCGATGATTTGAGAAGTTACTTTTCCGTTAGACCATCTTTAATAGATGACTAATGAGATTCTTCAAACTTTCTGAGCGTCAGCCGGTGAGCAATTTCTCGCCCCCACCCGTACGATTCCTCTAGTGTTTCTGGATAGTGAGTTGTAAATGATGATCGAAACTCTCTCATGCCATTTAAAAACGCAAACAGTTGTTTCATATAAGCTCCATACGATTAAAAGCAGAGCAATCCCAAAACGGGATTTGCGTATCCGCTTTGGTTTGATTGAATGCCGTTACCGGCCTTGATTAACTACTTTTCCGACGTTAAACAAGGATATGTTTAGCCGAGAAAAATGCCACTCCCAAAAAAGGAAATGGCATTTGTGATTACGAAAATAACAACGGATATGTATTGCTATTGATTCCGTTTTCGCGACAAAAGATTGGACAGTCTGTCAGGAGCTTATTAAGCGTATCTTCCCGAGGCATGCCCTGCAGAATACGAAGCTGCCTTTCGCCGTTATGTCTAATATGCATTCGTGCAATGATCGTTCTTCGAATCATCACCTCATACGCATTTTTCTGTTTATATAGGGTTGTCATGATTTACTGCTCCTATGCTTATGCGGAGCATCCCAGGCGGGATGCTTTCCGCACTGGTTGATTGAATTGCCTCAAATCGAGGCGTTGAAAACTACTTTTCCGATTATTTATTCTGACAAGAGAGCCACAACTTCTTCGACGGTTATTCCGTAGACTTCAGTCGTACGTGTTCTGTATCCAGAATTACCTTCATATTCAATTTCTACTCCTGTTTGTCCTGCGTTCGGGCCATTTTTCATAACCGTTGCAGGTCTTACAGATGTCACATATTCAGGATTAATCCAAACATTTGTTGATGGTAAATTTACTAGTTTCATAATATTTCTCAGATTAATAGGGTGTATTCCAATTGCGGAAAGACTTGACCGATGGGTTGATTTGAATTGCCTCGGTTGAGGCGTTGATTGAACTACTTTTCCGGTGTTAAAGACGGAGATGTGTTGGCAAGAAAAATGCCACCCCCGAAGGAAATGGCATTTGTGTTTCAAGAGTTGATGGAATTTCTATTCGACCATCTGTTCTATTTCTGCTGGTTCTAAGACACCAATTTCACGCAACTGACTAGCTATTTCATCATTTGCATAATCGATTTGTTCATCCATTGAATCGCCTGACAACGCTGCTTCTTCAATTAATTGGAAATCTAATTCTGGGAAATACTCTTTTGCTAGCTGCTCAATTGTTCGACCGTTGACACTACTGGCCGATAACTGATTAGATGCAAGAACGTTCTGAAGGTCTTGTTCTGTTACTCCATTGGTTTAAATGCGGAGCTTCCCCAAGCGGGAAAGCTGACCGCTTGGTTGATTGAATTACCAGTGAACCGGTCTATGAATTGATTGATCAGGATTGCACTGGAATATCCAGAGGAGCGGCCAAGTCGGCAAAATGGCTTGATACTCCACCTGTGCCCCTCGGGTCATCTCGGTAATTATCCCAATCAAAAATCTCCACATCCACGCCATCGTCATACACAGAATCAGCAACGCCACCACTGACAACAACGAGACATCTTCGAGGTGATTGTTTCTCGTCAAGACATGGTGGTTCGACGAACGTCTTTCCGACCGTCGCGTCCTTATATAGTGTCTCGGCTAAACCAAGATTTTTGGACTTGATGTCGATATCTTCGTTTTCAGACGAGATGTAGGTTCCATCTTCGATACCAGTTTCGATGTCATCAACGTGTAGTCTTGACATATCAATTAGACTGGCGAGAATTTTCTTGCTAATAAAAACGTTTTCCAATTTGTTACTCCACAAAATGTTGCGGAGCATCCCCCAAGCGGGGATGCGTACCCGCTTAGATTATTAAATTGCCGTTACCGGCATTGATAAACTACTTTTCCGATCGCTTTTTTGAATCAAGAACGTCTCTGATGTCTTTCAACATCTCATGGACGCCTTCTTGTGTTTCATCGTCTTCAAAACCAGCAAGAAAGCTTTCCACACGTTGCAAGAGTTGAACTGGCACTACAGATTGAATCATCGCTGTTAAGCCGCTAAGACGTTTTTTGCCGTGTTCGGTGTCAATGATTTGATTACCATTCATGATTGCAGTGGCCATGAAGGATAATTGATTGTTGGTCATATTTTTTCCTAATAATGTCGCGAGGAATCCCGAGCGGGATTAACCCGCAGGGTTGATTTGATTACCTCAAAAAGAGGAGATGTGACTTCGAAATTAATGCCGTGAAACGGCGCTTAAAATACTTTAGCAGAGCTCATCAATGCGCCTGGCATGGATGAACTTGAAGTGATGCTTTGAAAATACTGGATAGCCCAGCTGCATTTATCGTGCAGGCACGAAAAAATTCTGTCATCTGCGTAAATACGCACGCGACATGATTCTGTATAAGTGATGGTTTGGCAGGGATGCCAATGATTGTTCAGGATAACCTGTAATTGCAGATGCTGGTTTAGCCGCCAGCTCGATCTGTAGTCCATGCCTCTGAGAGGCGGGTGAAACTCACTTCTTTAAACGGTGCTAGTTGCCTAGCGATGATTTACAAATAATACACCAATTTCAGTTTAGAACAAGAAAAAACCCTCAATCCTTTGAAGGAAAGAGGGTTTAGTACTGTTGGCTTACATGATTAGAGTGACATCAAAATACGTAATGCCTCTTCAATGCGTCGCATGTGGTTGGTACTCAACGTAGCGATATGTTTCGCACCCATGAAACGCTTGTTCGATATTGATCGAACCTGATCGATGAGCAAGTCAGTTGGTTTACTCAAACCTGGTAGTTGACCTAGCGCCACACGAACAGGAAAACAATCTTCGTCTTCAATATCAGTGGTTCCTGGGATGATAATCGTTGTCGAATGTCCGACGTTATTCAGATTATCGGTTTGAATGATAAGAGCCGGACGATTGCGTTTGCCCGGCTCTTCTTTGTGTGTTTGGGGATCAAAATCGACTTCCCATATTTGACCTCGTTTTACTTTAGGCAATACCATCTCCCAAAGAACCTTCAATTGATTCGTTAAATTCAGCATGTTTAGCCGAAAGTTTACGAGATAAATTTGCCAAACGTTCTGCCATCACACGTTCGTTTTTTTCACGCACTGCCTCACGAACATAATCAGAGTTCTTGAGACCGAGCATGTCAGCAAAAGAATGTGTTTGAAGTACAAACTCTTGCGTGGTGCGAAATGAAAGCGTTGCTGTCATGATAACTCCTAACGAGGTAAACAATGACATGATTGTAGCACACATAGAGTTTCGTTTATGTGCTACGTATTTGTAATGCATTTTGTTATGCATTATTTCTCCTTGATTGATCCCAAGGATGTAATTCACCCGAGGGCAGATTACACCCCAAGGTGATTGATTAACTACTTTTCCAATGTTGATTAAACATTTTTCGTTAGTCAGGTGAACCTTCAAATCTTCCTACATCGCATACTGTGGCATAGGAATGGTTTGATGACGTGCCTGGTCCACTACGAATGTGCCTGCTTTACCAACAACCAAGTTTTTTCGCGTCTCGTACTCTTCCTTTGGTACCAAACAATAGATTCGGTCGCCGTCAGAATCGCGTCTCGCCAGAACTCCGACCATACCTTTCGGAACGCCCTCTTGCCACTCGCCCCATGCTGCCGATACGACAAACGCCTCTCTGACTTGCGCTTTGAGTAGCCGCTCATCGTTCACGTAGGACTCACCGATCTGAAGTACCTTACCGGCAAATTTCTCATACGCATCTGGATACCAGTTTTTGAGGCTGTTCCACGCGCATTCCATTTGGAATTCTCCCGTTGTCCAGTTGGTAGTATTAGCCCAATTGCGCCAATCTGCCTCGAAGACTACTGCCGGTATTGCCCATGCACAATCTTCTTCGTACGCACCTGAATCAATTCGCATGTATTCCGGAATCAATGCATTCTTGGTTGGGCTAACGAGCACCCCACCATGTCCTGCGGTGCTGACGGAACGAATACCACGTGCAATGTTTTTAACGGTCTGGGCTATGCCCCAAGGTGATGATGTTGTCATTTTAATTTACTCCTATTAATTACGGAGCATCCCCAGTGGGAATGCCCACTGGGTTGATTGATTGCCGTTACCGGCATTGATGTGAAAAAATACTTTTCCGACGTTATGCAGTCCAGCCAGCAGGCAAATGCGCTCTGCCTTCAAGCCGGTTGAAATTTGCAAGTATGTCCTTCACTGAGGAATCTGAAAATACAGTGCGACCCTCTTGCATCAGGCTGAGTTTACCGAATGGTTTACGCTCAAGAACGAAAAACACACGACCCTTCGTTTCATTCTTTAACATCCAGCGGCTTGCTACTGGTGTTTGTGCTTCTCGGCCCATGGTTGTGTTCCTCTTAAATAAAATAAGAGAATGCCCAAGAAGGACATTCCCTCCTGGGTTGATTTGAATTGCCTCGGGTGAGGCGTTGATTAACTACTTTTCGAACGTTAAAGTCGGAGATGTGTTGGCAAGAAAAATGCCACTCCCAAGAAAAGGAATGACATTTGTGTTTCAAGTGTCGGTGAGGGACTGATACACCTACTTATCTTGATTAATTACACTAAACCAAATTCCAATTGCAGCAGTCTAGTGTTATCAGCTTTGAGTTCCGACGTGGATTTTTTATGAAGTACCAAGGGAACCGGCCAAAGAATTGGGTGCATTCTTTATCTTTGTAAATAACCGTATCCAGTTTATTTGAAAATCCAAGAAGTTTATCAAGTGGTTCGGTAGATTTTTCTTTCTTTGCGAATACCGTAAGTAAAGTCATTTTTTGCTCCAAAAATATATAGTGGAACATTTCCCAGTGGGAGATGCCCACTGGGTTGAATGAATTGCCGTTACCGGCCTTGATTAACTACTTTTCCTTCGGTTTTAAATCCCACCAAAGTCACGGATAACTTCTGATGCAAATCCACATTCACCCGCTTCGACGTTGGCGCGTACTACTGCTAACAAAGCTTCCGTGGGATTGGACTGCTGCATGATTAACGCTATGGCTTCAGTTGGGCTGTCAAATTGACGACCTGCATCAAAGACGGGTATGGCTTCCATTTCATCACCAATCGTATTGTTTTCGTGGTCAGCGATGTATGCGGCAATGCCTTCGTCTAAAAACTCCTTCTTGATTCGGCGAGCTTCCTCAAGATTGTCAGTCTTATTGTCACATTGGCCTTCACCATGCCAGACGTAGTACTGCGTTTTTTCGTTCTCTAGCGTTTGGATGAGATCGAAAGATCCAAGATCCCCTCCCATTAAATTATCGAGTGCGCTTTCAAGACATCGTTCGGCTTGTGGTTCATTTTCTGCCTTGACAGAAATGGCTACTGTAATTACAAAATTAGACATAATATTCCTTAGAAAATAAGCGGAATATCCCCATGCGGGGATATGTTCCCGCAGGTTGATTGATTACCTCTGAAAAGAGGATATGTGATTTCAAAATTAATGCCGGTGACCGACAATTAAAATGATTGAGCAAGGCTCATCGATGCGCCTGGCATGGATGAAATTGAAATGGTGCTTTTGAAAATACTGGATGACCCAGCTGCATTTATCGTGACGAGCACAAAAAAATTCTGTCATCTGCGCAAATACGCACGCGACATGATTTTGTATAAATGATGGTTTGGCAGGGATGCCAATGAGTGTTCAGGATAACCTGTAATTGCAGATGCTGGTTTAGCCGCCAGCTCGATCAGTGCCTCTGAGAGGCGGGTAAAAATAACTTCTATTTTTAACGATGCCAGTTGCCTAGCGGTCATTCTTACATAATACACGAAATTTAGGCCGAGACAAGAAAAAACCCTCGATCCTTGAGGAAAGAGGGTTTTGTATTTTTGTATTGCTTTAGAGAAAATTATTTGTGATCGATCGAACGTAATTGGTGTTTTTTACCATTCACATTAGGCCGCTTTATCTCGTTTTTTGCGGTTCGATAGATGGCGACAAAAGGTGCTGCCCAAACGCGCAAATCATCCTTCGCCACTTCTTTGATGTGGGTCAAAATTGAATAATTGTTCATGATGTCATATCCTTAATTTCTTTGTAGCTCTTAACCACAATGTAATACGTCACGCTCACAACGTCAATGCCAAGAATAGCAGATTCAAGAAATTTCAGGGCATAGATCACGAATCCGTGAATTCTCAAGTGTGTTTCTAGTAACTCAACGAGAATGTTCAATCCGACAGCTGGAGCACCAACAATCAAAAAAATTAATGTTCCTACAACGGCGTGCGTTCCAAAATTGACGACCGGCATGTACCAAGGTTTATGCATATTTTATTTGATTCTCTCTTGAAAATTTAAGAGGAAACTACCCAGCAGGGCGTTCCCTCCAGAGTGGTTGATTGCCGTTACCGGCATTGATGTGAAAAACTACTTTTCCGACGTTAAAGACGGATATGTGACTTCAAAATTAATGCCGATGATCGGCGCTTAAAATGATTGAGCAAGGCTCATCGATGCACGGTGCATGGATGAACTTGAAGTGCTGCTTTGAAAATACTGGATGAACCAGCTGCATTTATCGTGACGAGCACGAAAAAATTCTGTCATCTGCGCAAGTACGCACGCGACAAGACTCTGTTTAAATGATTGGTTGGCAGAAATGCCAATGGATGTTCAGGATAACCTGATACTTGCAGATGCTGGTTTAGCCGCCAGCTCGATCTGTAGTCCATGCCTCTGAGAGACGGGTAAAACAAACTTCTATTTCTAACGATGCCAGTTGCCTAGTGAAGATTCCCAAATAATACACCAATTTCAGTTTGGAACAAGAAAAAACCCTCTATCCTTTGTAGGAAAGAGGGCATTTAAATTAATCCAAAAATCAACGTATATACGTTTTCAAAAGAATTGTGAGGATCGTAAGACTTAACCCAATTGAGGTTCCGACCATCCATTTAAGCAGTACCATTTCACCACCCATGGTTGCCAGTTTATTTTCGATCTTCAGCTCACTCGATTCGATCTTATTTGTCAGATTGCGTTCAATCGCGACAAGATCACCTGGAAATGCTACCGACTTCCCAAGGACGTCCGCCATCAATTTTGATTGCAATTCAGCATTAGCCGCCGATACACCGGCAGTTTCAAGTTTTCTTGCATAATCGAGGGTATCAAATTGTATTGACATCGCCATTTCTTACTCCTTTGCCTAATAATAGCAGAATACACCAAAGAATTCGCCGTTAGGTCGAATCCGATGGCTGTTGATTGAGCGACCGGTATTCTTACCGGCGTTTGATTTGAAACTACTTTTCCTTGAACTATGTACCCATAACCTGTGGTTGTTGGGTGTCCAGGTTTGCCAGATCTTCTTGTCGAACATACTGCTCTAACAAATTGAGCACAACCTTAAGACTTACTGCGCGGTTATCGAAAAAGCAGTTGTCATGTCGTTTAATTGCAGCTGCGATATTGGTTGCATGCAATACCAGAGCATCAGCAGCATCTTCGGGTGACATCTTGTCATTAATTTGTAGATACATAAAATACCTCAAAAATTGATGGAAACCAGAACGGTTCCCTTATGGTTGATTAATTGCCGTTACCGGCGTTGATTAACTACTTTTCCAATGTTGATTAAACATTTTTTGTTAGTCAGGTGAACCTTCAAATCTTCCTACATCGCATACTGTGGCATAGGAATGGTTTGATGACGTGCCTGGTCCACTACGAATGTGCCTGCTTTACCAACAACCAAGTTTTTTCGCGTCTCGTACTCTTCCTTTGGTACCAAACAATAGATTCGGTCGCCGTCAGAATCGCGTCTCGCCAGAACTCCGACCATACCTTTCGGAACGCCCTCTTGCCACTCGCCCCATGCTGCCGATACGACAAACGCCTCTCTGACTTGCGCTTTGAGTAGCCGCTCATCGTTCACGTAGGACTCACCGATCTGAAGTACCTTACCGGCAAATTTCTCATACGCATCTGGATACCAGTTTTTGAGGCTGTTCCACGCGCATTCCATTTGGAATTCTCCCGTTGTCCAGTTGGTAGTATTAGCCCAATTGCGCCAATCTGCCTCGAAGACTACTGCCGGTATTGCCCATGCACAATCTTCTTCGTACGCACCTGAATCAATTCGCATGTATTCCGGAATCAATGCATTCTTGGTTGGGCTAACGAGCACCCCTCCATGTGCTGCGGTGCTGACGGAACGAATACCACGTGGCAACGCAATCGGTTTAACGTTACCAAGGAGTCGGGTTGTGTTTGACTTGTTGATTAAGTTGGAGAATAGGACACCGTCTGGTCAACAAATGGCGTCCTAACTAGACACCCTAAAAAAATTACACCAACAAACGATAGACAAATAAATAATTAAGTATTAAAATAATAACTTATTTATTTGTCAATTAAATCGAAGTA
>NZ_JBEONP010000074.1:0-12984 GCF_040544435.1 Undibacterium sp. GrIS 1.2 | reverse complement strand
GAAGACAAAATCACTAAAAAAGCATCATTTTATTTTTTAAAAATTCAACCTTTGCTGAAACGGCTCTGATTAAGGCTGTCATGCAAAGGTCTCAGTTTAAAACAAAGAGTTTTCAAAGTTATCTGGGCAAAGTCCATCAACTGATCAACCAATGTGTTGACGTTATTACTGATAATAACTTTTGTCGTGCCCATTTTGAGGCATGATGATTTCCACTTCTGCAAAATTGACAACGAATGCGCGCCATCATTCATCACGTCACCACTACATCGAATTGAATGCCAATAAATCGGGCAATTATATCGATAGCCAAAGTCATTCAGAAATCAGGAGTCACCGTTTCATGTGAACTTTATTCATGAACGTTTGCTCTAAGTGTGCGATAGAGCGTATAAATAGGTGACGCGCTGAGGTAACCTCAGCGCAAGCCAAGTGCGGTGTTCGACTAGGACAAAAAAGAATGCCACTATGTGTGGTCCCGAACTGATGTACGTCATGGAAAATGGCGACTCTGATGAGATTGCCGTGGTTGGACGCGATGGCATTGTGGGTATTTCACTCTTTTTGGGGAGAGGTATAACTTCAAGTGTCGCAGTAGTGCAGAACGCCGGTCAAGCCTATTGTCTGTCATCGCACCATTTGGCATTGGAGTTTGACCTTCACTGTGCCATGATGCGCACCCTGTAGCGCATCACCCACGCCATGGTTGCCCAAATGACTTAAGTCGCTGTTTGTAATCTGCATCACCGCTTGGAATACAAGCTCTGTTGCTGGCTTCTTTGCCGAGTCGACTTCGTTCCCGTCGACGTATTGACGATAATGCACGAACTTATCGGGGATATGCTTGGCGTGAGTCGTGAGGGAGTAAGCGGTGAGGCAAGCAAATTGCAGGCCGCTGGTCTAATCCGATACAGCCGCGGCCTCGTAAAGGTGGTTGACCGTGCGGGTTTGGAGAGGTTAGTATCTGAGTGCTTTGGGGTCGTGAAGAAGGAATATGAGAGGCTCTTGCCACGCATTACTCATGACATGCATGAGCCGAAGCATCCACTCAATTCAAATTCTGCTACCGGCATTGAAACTAACGAAATTTAGCCAATTAATTTTGGGCACGGCTAGTCCTACATGCTCAGCGCAGCACTTCACGAAGCAAATTCACACTTTTTAACTTTGGAATTACTACTGCCATGGCACTTATTCAGTTGGTTTACACTAGTTCTTTGGTCAACAATGCGCCAGAGGTGATGGCCGACATACTTCAAACTGCACGGAGCATCAATAAATTACGCAAAATTACCGGAATGCTCCTATGCGCAAATGGCGGCATATTGCAGGTACTTGAGGGTGACGACGCCGACGTAAGTAAGACATATCGGTCCATCGAATTCGACGAGCGTCATGACGACATTTTTCTGCTTTCCAAAGCGGAAGTCGCTGAGCGGCAATTTGCAACTTGGGACATGGGTTTTAGACATCTGACCGAGACAGAAATCAGCAACTCTGCCATTGCTGCGGAAGTTTTTAATGCTAACAGAACTGAAATCGCAAATCGGGTCAAGCCTGGCGCAGCATTGACCATGTTGGTGCTGTTCGGGGAAGGCGTTGAGATGCTTGAATAACGATTGCCGATATGTGACCACGAGCCGTGCGGTCGCTGAAGCCGCTAAGTCACTTAGTCAGGTTTTGTCGCATTAGCGAAACCAAATCGGATTTATAGCAGACGCTTGCATCCATCATCACGCTGGACGGACTTGTCCTGCCAACGGGTGAAACTGATCTGCGAGAGACATCTTCTCAGCACCTTCCATCATCGACTGTACTTTGCGAATCATGTGCATAAGCTCGATGCTGGCCAGGACTTTTTGGGCTGACCAAAAGGATTTGAAATTGAGTAATGGCTTGATCACCCTGGAAGGAACATCGTTGACGAGGGTTGTCAGTGGCAGCAAACATGGAGTAGCTATTAAAAACTACTGTCTTGCGTACTGGCGATTTAATCGATCAAATCATTTTCCTCTCAAACAGAATCATTCTTTCTTACGCCTCTTAGATTGAGAAAAAAGAGACCGAGTTGCAATCCTATCAGTGCGAAAGCGTGATCGTACCAACCCCAAACTATCCAAAATATATTACTTACAGTGAACAACCAAAACCCTAAGTTACGCCTTTTCTTTGATTGGGATGTCACAAGCCAAGCTGCGACTAGCGTTATTGCCGTTGCAGTCCACTGTAAAGTTATCAGAGCTAAATTGAACAACTCAGCTCCTTAGGCAAGCTAATTCGGTGGCGGTAATTAGTATCAAACATGGTACTAAGATTAAATGGTCGGGTGAGAGTCGTTCGAGCAGTGACGTTGAATTCAAATTAAAGTAGGAATGAATTTTGTTGAAAGACCGTATTTTCTTAGCAAAGTCTGCTTCTTCTTAGGCTGATTCCGGCACGCAAAGGCATATAGCGCATTCCTCACTAGTCGAAAAGAGTTCTGGCAATGGCACAGTCATTTGGGTCGAGGACGATCCAGCCCAGCATCCGGCATTAATAAAGTACCCGCTCTTAGTTCGGCGACAGCATTCATGACGGCGCGGGCAACATTGCGAACTTCCTTTTGCATCGCTAGATCACGATCCAGAACTTCGTGGCTTTCGGCATAGGACTCGTAGTAGCCGACAAACCGGTCCAGCCGTGATAATGCGCCTGCATCGACCAATCCCATCCAGTCCAGCCAGTCTGACAATGACCTGCGTACCCCTTCTATACCCGCAACATCGCCATGCACAACCAAACCGTATACGCGGCCAGCCAGATGTTTCGGGTAGGACCATCCTTTGAGCTCTATGTCCTTCGCTTTTTTCGCATTCTTGCCTGAAGTTGTTGTCGGATCCGGATTGCCGCCGTCGGCACAAACCAATCTGTCTATCATCAATTTCAAGACCCCCGGTGTTTGGTACCAATAGACAGGTGTCATGATAATGACAGCATGAGCGGCGACCCATTTTTCATAGATCTCGGCCATCCAGTCATTGGTCTGACGTTGTCCATGGTTAGGGTAGCAACTGCAAGGCCAATGACATAATGGCATCGCGGTGGAGACACAAGCCTTGCAGGGGTAAATATGTTTATCGTAATCAGAAATCAACAGGCTGAGATCCAACTGATCGACTTCTATGCCGCCTGCTTCCAGAATTTCTACCGCAAGCTTCGTCATGCGGTAGGTTTTTGAAATCTCGCCAGGACAACTGCCGTCATTGCGTGCAGAACCGCAGACCAGCAAAACCCTTGATTTGGTAGAAGAATCCTTTTGTGTAGCCTCCGCTGCAATCAATTTGTCTCGCGTCGATTTCCATTCCACCGACAGATCGTAATCAGGCTCAGCAAAGTCCGGTCCAGCCTTTGCCGTGATAGGTGACTTGTTCCCGTTGATGTAATTTTCCCATGCAACCTGTTCAACTTTAGCGATTTCCGTTTGTACGGCTTTGAAAGATGGGTCAAAAAAGGAACGCTGAAATTCGAGATGAAATTCACCTCTTTTTAGCACAGCAGGCGCCTGCCCTTTGCGTGGTTCGATCATGACACTTCAATTGCAGGGAATGGTATTTCAATCGCGTTATTAAGAGCTAATTCATCAAGACTGTCATATTTCTCAGCGCGGGCTTTCATCTTGGGTAAATTCATAGTGACTCCATTTAAGCTAACTGCGACTGCAATGAGTTAATCTTCAAAAAAGTAGGAAATCAGTAGCTCTATTATTCGATTGCAGAACCGATATAGCAACCGAAACGTAGCAATGTTCAGGTTGCAGATTAAAGAAGAAAAATAATTGAAACAGTTCGGTAGGACACATATCAAACCAGTACTTATAAAAATACGGTAATAGTGTTGATAGTGTTGATAGTGTTGATAGTGTTGATAGTGGCCAGGGTCTTGAAATACGCTTGTGTCACTGAAATTATTCCACGTGGGAAATTGGGTCAAAGCCGAAAACAAAATTAGGTAGAAGCAACTCGGTCGATTTCGTCGCATTAAGGAAGCCACGGTAGGCTTGCCCGATGCACACCGATCAAAAGCCGATTAACCAAACGCTGCACCGTGTTTTCAAGCGGCTACCTATACTCGCCGCGAATTACTGCCGTCGTAAGCGCCAGTCTGGCAACAGCCGGCACATGGACAAAAGCTGCATCAACGATCTCGTCGAACAAGACCATCGGACCATAAAACGCCTCACGCGACCGACGCTCGGTTTCAAGACCTTTTACTGCGCTCGAACTGGTTCTGACGCGATAACGCAATGAGGGTTTCTGCCGCATTATTGATCAAATGCCTGAATTTCCATGGAATGGCCCTGTGTCCGTCAAACTGGACGGTCTACTCCTGACACCGCAAACAATTGGTCTGCAAACGACATCGCCGTGCCTTCGATTTCGAACAGGCTCTTTCGGATCATCCGCGTCAATGCGATCTTGGTTTAGCTAGCGGGACAAAACCTCCCATATCCCTAATAAACGAGAAACAGATTAAACTCCTCGCTCGTTCTTGTAGTCTCGTAGAATACAGCTCAGGTCTCCGTTTAACGACATAATCAAGTCCAAGGTTTTTGCTGCAACTCCGGTGGGTCAGTTTTAGACGCAAATCAACAGCCATTCTCAACAGCATTACAAAAATAAACTGTTCACCAACGATGCTCGAACTCCAACATATCTATAAAGTTTTTGACGGTAAGACTGTGCTGCAGGACATAAATCTTAAGGTGCAGAGTGGGACAACGCATGCTCTTATCGGTTCCAGCGGTTCGGGGAAAACCACTCTGCTCCGACTAACATTGGGGTTAATTCCGTTGGATAAGGGCTACGTCAAAATTAACGGACAACCCTTACTGTCGTTTTCGCGTGCCGAATGGGCCGACAAAATTGGCTATATCCCACAAGACGGAGGACTCTTCCCCCATTTGTCTGCGCGAGAAAATGTAGTCATGGTCGCGCGTTTGCGAGGCTGGGAGCGCGCGCGGCTAGCTGCGCGTTTTTCTGAGTTGGTGAGTCTCGTCGACTTGGATGAAACAATTCTGGACCGATTCCCACATGAGCTCAGTGGCGGGCAGCAACAGCGCATCGCCATTATGCGCGCTGCTTTCATGGATCCACCAGTCATGCTGCTTGACGAACCGATGGGCGCACTGGATCCACTGGTTCGACGTGATTTACAGCATGAGTTGAAAACTATCTTCCACTGGCTCAAGAAAACCGTTGTCATCGTCACGCATGATCTCAGTGAGGCTGTATTCTTGGCTGAACGAATTACGTTGCTTTATAAAGGATGCGTAATGCAAACAGGCACTTATGAGGAACTAGTTTGTCAACCTGCAGATCCATTCGTATCGCAATTCATTAGCGCTCACCCAAGCCTTCCAGCCATACAAGGCCGGATATGAGTATCCAAAGGTGTATAACGCTAGTCATTTTGTTATGGTTGATATCAGGGTCACTTAGGGCCGAGCAACCCGTAGTTGTAGGTTCAAAAATATTCACTGAAAGTTACGTCTTAAGTGAGCTTGCCGCACAAACAATTGAGTCTCCCTCAGATCACTCTGTCGACCGTAAATCAGGTATGGGAAGTACGGGGATATTGTTTGCGGCGCTGAAAGCCGGCGCCATTGACGTTTATCCCGATTACACCGGAACGCTGGCCGAAACAATACTCAATAATCCGCGATTAAAATCGACCGATGAAATTCGGCAAGCCCTGGCGCCTCTTGGGCTAACAATTTCAGATTCACTCGGTTTTAACAATACCTATGCGCTAGCCGTCAAAGAGTCCTATGCAAAAAAACATAGGCTGCAAACAATGAGTGATCTGCTTAGCATCAGTTCACAGGCTCGCGTCGCTTTCAGTTACGAATTTATGGAACGTTCAGACGGCTACCAAGAAATGGTTGACCGTTACCACTTTAAATTCGACCCTGAAAAAGTGATTCGCATGGAGCATAGCTTGGTATATGAAGCAATAGATAAAGCTTCTGTTGATGTGATTGAGGTTTACTCGACCGATGCCAACATCAAAAAATATAATCTCCATGTCCTCACTGACGATCTACATTACTTCCCGTCCTACGAAGCAGTATGGGTCGTTACTAACGCCTTTACGGTCCGCCATCCAGACTTGTGGCAACGGCTTTTGCGGCTGAAAGGGACAATCAATGAGGAGGAGATGCGCTCGATGAACGCCGCTGCGGATATCGATAAAGTCAAATTCGCTGACATCGTCTCTCAGTTCCGTGGCAAGAAGGATTTGAGTACGCAAGTTTTTCATAAAACTTCAAACGACAATCTATCCAAGGAAATTTTGCGCCGCACTAGGGAACACGCCTGGCTGGTTGGCGTTTCGCTACTTTTTTCTCTGGTAGTTGGCGTGCCGCTAGGAGTCATGGCGACCCGATTTCGCAAAGCGGGGCATTTAATCCTACTTTCAAGTGCGCTAATCCAAACCATCCCGACTTTAGCACTGCTTTGTTTCTTAATCCCAATCTTCGGTATCGGGCTGTGGCCTGCGCTAGTCGCATTATGTCTCTACAGTTTGTTACCAGTCGTTCTGAACACTCACACTGCGCTGCAAAGTATCGACAAAAAACATATTGAAAATGCGCGTGCGTTTGGTTTAAGTTCGATGCAGATTCTGACCCGCATTGAGTTACCACTGGGTAGCCAGGTGATCATTGCAGGTCTGAAAACGGCTACTATCGTCAGCGTGGGCACCGCAACACTGGCGGCGCTGATCGGCGCCGGAGGATATGGTGCACTGATTATATCGGGACTTTCTCTTAACAACGTTTCCAATATATTGGCAGGGGCGATTCCAGCGGCATTGATGGCGCTTCTCGCACATCTCGTCTTCGGCATTCTCAACGTGATCATCGTACCGCTTGGACTTCGCCGACGATCGGCTAGATCATTTGATTGAATCGCTCATTAGTTATTGGTTAAACATCAATGGTTTGCTAAACTTACCCACAATTTCCGGTTAAAGAAACAGCCGTTCTGCCTCTGGACATTCATTAATCGGCAGGATGGATCAAAATTAAGTCGGCGCCACAATAACAAGTAAGGAATACCAATGTTTACACAAAAATGTTTGTTTCTTGCAATGAGTATATTCATGCTCAGTGCTTGTAATAATGCTTCAAATTCCCCTGCGGCGACATCCACAAACACCGGAGCAGTCGTTGAGCTTCCAGCTACCGTTCTAGGAATATTTACGGGAACTTTGATGGGAACTGCTGATGGAAGCCCACTTGGAACCCCTTGTGCAAGCCAGTTTGCCAACGCTACGGTTGTTAAGCAGGGGGCTGATGTGTCCATTTCTTTTTCTGGCGGAATACCAGTAGCCGATACCAAGTGCCCATCCATTCACAAACTACAATTTGTGGCTGCAAGTGGCAATGGAGAATTTGATTCAAATGCTGGAAATGGAAGTGTGGCCGGCGCTCACTTGGCCTCGTATAAGACGAATTTAAATATCGAAAATATTGACGTAGGCGGGATTAAAATTATTTACACAGGAGTGAAATGCGACGTTGCGCCCGAATCTCCGCTTTGCACTTGTGTGACGAATCCAAATAATCTGATGTGTCAAAATAAATGAAATGATTAATAATTTTAATCCTGCCAGCCTGGGTCGTCCGAGTCGCTGATCGAACCTTTAGACGTTGCTTTCGAGCGGCACCTCAAGCTATGGTTCGATGCCTGAAAATTTAAAGTGCTCGCTGGATTGACTGCAATACAGAACGTACTTGAGAAATATGTTGAGAGACTTTCGAGCCGCTGCCAAATTCCTTTCTATCGTCTGGAAAGCCATTTACCGATAAATTCGTTTGCACATCTAAGGCACTGGCGAATTGCTCAGCAGTTGCGACTGAAAAGTTTTTCAGGTCAACGCTTCGGAGCAATACAAGCGCATAAGCTACTATCCGTGGATACCCTTGGCTTTGAAGCATGGACTAACCGATTGTAAACATAGCCGAACGCACTTTAAGGTAATCGACGAGATGAAATAATTGTTTCATAACAGGAAATCTAACTGACTTTAACCTTAAAAATATTCTCAGTTAGTTCCAATGGTTCTCATTTAATGGTGATGTTCTCAATTAGCCCCAATTTTGTATGGGGAGTACCAATTTCAAAAACTTGATAGCGCCACTGGGTATAAATATCTTTTGGACACCGCCGCTATTTTGGCCTCACCCAGATAATCCAACGTTTTTTGTTTTACCCATTAAAAAATGTTCCTACTTAGCTCCTACTTTTAAATAGAACCCCACTCTGAAGGTTCAATACCGCGTCGTGCGGACGGTTTGGCGGCTCGTATCGATATTTTGTTGTGCTCGGTACCGCACAAAGAAAAATCAGGTGAACCAACTATACTCAAACGCGTACTGGACGCTGGCGCCTTTCCGCAAGCTGACTAGTCAATCGTTCTCCAATTGCGTTCAGTGGCATCGACCTGGATGCCCGAGCGCAGGTGCACACTTTACTCTGGCGAAAATTCATCATGGAACTCCAATGGAATTAATCAAGCATCTGCTTACACGCGAGCCGTTACTGGCTCTGTTCGCGACGATTGCACTCGGCTATCTGGTTGGCAAAATCAAGGTTGGGCGTTTTGTTCTGGGAGGCATTGCAGGAACTCTGCTGGTGGGTGTTGTCATAGGCCAGCTCGGAATTGAGATCAATGGCGGAATAAAGGCGATTTTCTTCGCTCTATTTATTTACGCGGTCGGGTTCCAAGGTGGCCCGCAGTTTTTCCATGCGCTGAACCGACGCTCACTAAATCAACTGGTGTCGGCATTTGTGATGTGCGCGACGGGATTGTTGTGCGTACTGTTCAGTGCCTGGATGTTCGACCTTGATCGCGGTATAGCTGCTGGCCTCGCCGCTGGCGGTCTGACACAGTCGGCCATCATTGGCACCGCTGGTGATGCCATCGCCAAGCTTGGTTTGGCCCCGGCCTTGATCAAGACGATGCAAACGAACGTCGCAGTTGGCTATGCGGTTTGTTATATTTTTGGGTCGCTCGGACCGATCATAATGGTCACCTGGTTCCTGCCGATGGTGATGCGCTGGGATATTCGTCAGGAAGCCATCAAGCTTGCTACTTCAATCTCCGGCGGCCACGCCGAACTCGACCCGGGACAGTTCAATGCAATGCGCACCGTTGCCACTCGAATGTATTTGGTTGCACCCGACAGCGCGGCGGTCAACCAGACTGCCCTGGCGATCGACATCGCGCTATCGGATGCCTCGGTAGAGGCGATTTATCGGTCTGGACAACCGTTGGCGATCGCGGACACCACCGTCGTGCTGGCCGGCGACATGGTGGCGGTTACTGGACTGATTGCCGTCATGGAAGCCGCAGCCGATTACTTCGGCAAGGAAATCAGCGCACCGGCGGACATGTTACTGGTACAGGAGAGTCGTGAAATCATTTTAACCAATCGCGCGCTGAGCGGGCGTGAAGTCGGCGAAATTCACGACCACGTAACGGTGGATACGCGTCACGGCGTATTTTTGACAAGGGTCTTGCGCATGGGCCTAGCGCTTCCGCTGCTTAGCAAGATCATCCTGAAAAGCGGTGATGAATTACACTTCACCGGCAGCCCCGTGGATCTGGACCGAGTGCAAACAAAAATTGGCTACAAGATCAATCCGGCAGCGGTCACTGATTTCATCTTCATGGGATTAGGCATGTTGATCGGCATTCTGATTGGCATGGTGCAGTTCTACATCATGGGTATCCCGATCTCGATCGGGAGTGGCGGTGGATGTTTACTCTCCGGCCTGATGTTCGGCTGGCTTCGCAGTGTCCATCCGGCTGTGTCGGCAATGCCCCTGGGCGCGTCCAACTTCTTGCGCGATTTTGGTCTCGCAGTCTTTGTTGGCATCGTCGGAATCTCGGCAGGACCGCAGGCATTGGTCGCAATCCGGCAGCATGGCTTCACACTACTGTTGCTCGGCGTTGGTGTGACGCTGATACCCCAAGTCGTTACTTTCTTTTTTTCGTGGTACGTCCTGCGCATTCGCAATCCGATCGAAGCGCTCGCCTGTGTCGCCGGAGGACGCAGCGCCAACCCAGCGTTCGCCGCGTTGCTCGAGAAAGCAGGCAATGCAACCCCTGTCGTGTCCTTTACCGTTACTTACGCCGTTGCCAATGTGTTTCTAACCCTTTGGGGTCCAGTCATCGTTGGCATCATCACCAGAAATGCCGCCCCCTAAACTGCGATCGAGTCCTATCATGCCGCAACAAGATTTTCAGCAATTTGCGAACCTCAGCCCGTTTGAACTCAAAGATCAGCTCATCGCCATTGCTTCCTCGGATGCGCAGCGCATGATGCTCAATGCAGGTCGCGGCAATCCGAATTTTCTGGCGACACTGCCGCGCTGGGCATTCCTGAGCTTGGGCGATTTTTCTATGCGCGAAGCCGAGCGGTCATATTCGTATCTTGACAGCGGCTTTGGTGGACTGCCGGAGCGCAGCGGCATCGTGCACCGGTTCGATATCTATGCCACGGCTCATCGCAGCACGGATGGTGTACGCTTTCTGCGTGCAGCGATTTCCTATGTGAAGGATCAGCTCGGACTTGACCAAGAGACGTTTCTGTTTGAGATGGTGGCAGCATTTCTTGGATGTAATTACCCTACCCCGCCGCGTATGCTGGCGCATACGGAAGAAATCGTCAAAGCGTATCTGGCGCAGGAAATGTTCGGCCCGCTCGCCCATCAGGGATCGTTCTCGGTGTTTGCCACTGAGGGCGGCACGGCCGCGATGACGTATATTTTCCAAACATTGCGAGCCAACGGCTTGATCAAGCCGGGTGACAAGATCGCCATCAGCACGCCGATCTTTTCACCTTATTTGGAAATCCCTCGACTAGCCGAATACGGCCTCGAGGTGGTCGATATTCGCATGGACGGACACGCTGACTGGCAGCTGCCGGCCAGTGAAATTGACAAGCTGCGCGATCCAGCAGTAAAGCTGTTTTGTCTCGTCAATCCGAGTAATCCACCCTCGACCAAGTTATCAGATCAGGTTCTCGATCAACTGGCCGCGCTGGTGGCGCAACAACGCCCCGATCTGTTCATTATCACCGATGACGTATACGGGACCTTTGCGGATAACTTTGTGTCGCTGTTTGCTAAGTGCCCACGAAATACACTGTGCGTGTACTCATTCTCAAAGTTCTTTGGCGCAACAGGATGGCGCCTAGGCATCATTGCGCTACATGACGAAAATGTTTTTGACGCGGCACTGGCAGCATTGCCAGAGGCGGGGAAAGTCCTTCTCGACGCACGATACGCTTCACTCACTACCACGCCGCGCACGACTCGTTTCATCGATCGACTGGTCGCTGACAGCCGCGCCGTCGCGCTGAACCATACCGCCGGTCTGTCACTCCCGCAGCAACTGCAAATGGCACTGTTCTCGCTCAATGGACTCATGGACCGAGAACACCGCTACAAGGAGTCGGCCAAACAGTTGCTGCGCAAGCGCTATCAGACCTTGTATCGCAATATGGGTATCGAGGCATTGCGAACGCCCAATGACGTGAACTATTACTCGTTGATCGATCTGCAAGAAATTGGCGGCGCGTTGTATGGGCCCGAATTTGAAGCATGGTTCGTCCGCAGCGATCTTGGTATCAGCTTTCTTTTCCGGCTTGCGCAAGAAACCGGTGTGGTTCTGCTGCCGGGCAATGGATTTGATGTAATTGACACCTCGGCGCGGGTCTCGCTGGCTAACCTAACTGAGATCGAGTACGCGGCAATCGGCAAATTTACGCGCCATGTGCTCGATGAGTGTTATCAGGATTTTAGGGATAGCTTACCAGCACCTGTAACAGACCCTCAGCCCCCGCGCGCAGTGCCATTGCATCCTGGCTAACCGCAGAGTGATGAACCAAACGCTCGTGCGGTCTTGCCCACCTGAAGCAACCTCTAGCGAATCAAGTAGCTCGAAATTTGTGTATGTTAAGTAATCAAGCGCGGGCTAGTGCCAATACTCTGCCTCGGAATCATCCAAATACCCAACCACACTGGCTGAACATATACGCGTCGATGACATCAACAAATCAATAAAAATACTTCAGGCACTTGGCGGGCATGTACTGTTAACGCCGCGGGCCGACAGGCATGGAAGGAATGTTGCAGTGGTCTCCGACACTTCAGGAGCACCGTTTAGATTGGTGGAATGGACTGAAACCGATATTAAAGAGGTCAGCAAATGAAAACCCGAATCTGGCGTTGGATCGTCATCGCTCCAGTAGTTGCTGCGTCAAGCAGCTGTGCTGTTAGCGGCGGATGGTGTGGCTACAATGGTAACTACGGAACCAGCATGGATATTGGTGTTGGCTACTATGAACGGTTCTGTCGCGTTAACTAATGTAAATCAAACTTATTACTGGGATCTCATTCGTTCTCAAACTGAACGGATTTGTGCTGCTAAAGCATAAAACTGATCGGCAAAAGACATCTCTTCTGTGCCACCAAACATCAGCTGGCCTTTGCGAATCATGTGCATTAATTCGATGCCAGTCAGGATGCTTTTCGCCGCGTGAAATGATTTGAAGCCAAGCATTGGTTTTGTTATTCGTTTCACTGCGCGGTGGTCTTGTTCGACGATGTTGTTGAGGTATTTTACCTGACGAATGAGCATCGGTACGTCCATCGCATCATTGATTTCATCGATCGCTGCTTTGTTTGCTCCGCTCTTGTCCATCGTGACTTTTTCCGGAATGCCGTTAGCCTGCATCGCCTTGTCGAAGAAGCGCATGGCCTCTGCCTTTTCACGCTTTGCTGTCAATAGAAAGTCAATTGTCTGACCTTCTTTATCGACTGCGCGATACAGATATTTCGTATGCGTCCGACAGTCCCACCTAGACGATCAGCAAACAACCGATTTTGCCCGCAGCGGCAACAATTCATCAATACGATTATTTTTACAGGTAGG
>NZ_JBEONP010000073.1:0-13054 GCF_040544435.1 Undibacterium sp. GrIS 1.2 | reverse complement strand
AAGACAAAATCACTAAAAAAGCATCATTTTATTTTTTAAAAATTCAACCTTTGCTGAAACGGCTCTGATTAAGGCTGTCATGCAAAGGTCTCAACTAAAAATAATTGTGGCAACCAAGCCTTGTTCAAGCGGATTATTGTCAAATTCGATTCTGGCTGAATGCATGTCAGCGATACTTTTCGCAATCGCCAATCCCAAGCCACTTCCCCAAGGTTCAACTCCATCGCAACGATAAAATCGGTCAAAAACTCGGCTGCGGTCTTCAGGACTAATTCCTGGCCCATTATCTACCACACGAATGATTGATTTATTATTTTGGTACTTCACACTAATATCAACACGTCCACCAACTGGGGTATAGCGTAAAGCATTATCTACAATATTATTCAAGAGTATATTGAGGTCATCCATATTTCCATGGATACTGGGTGTCAAGGGATCAAACTCCATACCAAATTCGATATTTTTGGTCGCTGCCAATGGGTAATAATCAACGACGACTTTCTCAGCTAATTTCTGCAGACTGAGGTCATGAAATAACTGTTGTTCTCGTCCAGGTTCATGACGTGCCAAGGTGAGCAATTGATGGACTAAATGACTAGTCCTATCCAGGCGCTCATGTAATTTATTAAATGCGATTAATCGTTGGTCCTCGCCAACAGCGCGCTCTACCAACTGTAGTTGTAACTTCAATGCCGCTATAGGAGTTCTCAGCTCATGTGCAGCATCAGCGATAAAAGCTCGTTGTGTCGTCAATGCGATATCAAGGCGCTTTAATAAATCATTTAATGCTTCACCGACAGGAACTACCTCTGGTGATAGTCCATCTAAAGAAAGCGGTTGCAAAGCATCAGGTGATCGGCTCTTTACTGCATAGGCAAATTGCGTCAACGGTAGCAAGCTGCGACCTACTGCTATCCATATGAAGTATGCCAGTATAGGAATTAAAATGAGGAAGGGAAGTAAGCAGCGAAAAGCAATTCTCGCAGCTAGGGTCTGACGCACCAGAGTTGGTTGTGCGACTTGTATCATTAAATTTTGCTTCGTCCGGCTATACACACGCCATTGCTCATCACCGATGGTGACCGTCTTAAATCCTAACGCCGGATATAACGGCAATATAGATTCAGGATCAGACGAATAGACGGAATGCCCCTTGTAGTCCCATGCCTGGAGTACGACCTTTTCCTCTGGTCCACCATCGATATTGTCATTACTACCTGCTGCAATCGGGACCGGCAGTGAACCCGCCACTTGCTTTAATTGTGCGTCAAATAATTCGCTAGCTTCCTCCCTTATTTTTAGAAAAAGTGCACCTCCTGCGATAATTGAACAGAAAAATGCCCCTCCAAATAACCATAAGAGTAATTGTTGACGTATGGTTCTCATGGCTGATCAAGCACGATGTAGCCAACGCCACGAACATTTTTTATAAAATCAACCCCTAGCTTTTTTCTGAGATGATGAATGTAAACTTCAACAGTGTTACTTTCAACTTCTTCCATCCAGCCATACAGTTTTTCTTCTAATCGTGATTTGGAAACTACTTGTCCCGGTGGATCCATGAGAGCTTGTAATAAGGCGAATTCACGGGAAGACAATTGCAGCGGCTCACCGTTCAAAGTTGTCGTATGACTTGCGGGATTTAACCTAACCCCTCGGCAATAAATAGTAGGCTGAGGGCGTCCTGCATTCCGTCGCAATATTGCCCGAATACGGGCAAATAGCTCATCAAGATTAAATGGTTTAATCAAATAATCATCAGCACCGATGTCTAAACCTAAAATACGTTCAGCTGTAGTATCCCGCGCAGTTAAAATCAGTACAGGGGTAGCTCCGCCTTGCTTACGGTAATCTTTAAGTACTTCCAAGCCTGCTTTTTTCGGCAAGCCCAGATCCAGTAGGACAACGTCATATACGTCATTCGATAGTGCCATTGATGCACTCACACCATCGCGCACCCGGTCAACAGCATAATGTTCAGCTCTTAGACCTTCCTCAACACTTTCTCCAATCATCCTGTCGTCTTCTATTAATAGCACGCGCACCTGGATTCCTTTTTAGATAAAAATTGTGTTGTCGATTGTAGTGCGGCGAGTCTTAAAAGCCACTTAACACGAACACAAAGAGCATTAGTAAGAATATTGTTGGATGACTTAAGGATTATTTAAGAATTCAGAAATTATGATGTAGTTACTTAAATTAGCTCTCAGCGCTGTTTTATAACTAAATATCTATTTCCTAGTCTTATGTAGAACAAACCTCATGCGAAGATATTACGTGGCCTTACTGTGCAGCTTGCAAACTGCTTGCGCAACTTATCAACCAATGCCACTTGCCAAAGATTTTTCGACACAAGAGTACTCATCTCATTTAACTACGAATTTCAAGTCATTGCCAGTTGATGAACAGCGAACACATCCGTTTCAGTCGGCAGAGCGCTTAAGTATGACGGATGTGGCGATCATCGCTGTATTGAATAATCCGGATCTGAAGATAGGACGAGACGACGCTGGTATCGTGCAAGCACAAGCTTTCGCCGCAGGATTATTGCCAGATCCTCAGTTAGCCTTGAGTGGCGATTTATCAAACTCTGCTGGACCAGGTTTGACTAAAGCATTTAGTTACGGCCTTAGTTTTGATATCAGTACCTTGATTACTCGATCATCGATATTGTCTGCGGCTCAAGCCGAAGTAAGAAAAACAGATCTTAATCTTCTATGGCAAGAGTGGCAGGTCGTGTCGCAGGCTCGACTACTTTATGTCAAATTAGTACAGGGACAAAAATCAAAAGAAATCCTTCAATACAATCAAACATTATTTTCTGATCGTTATGAACGAACGAACATGGCGTTAAGTCGAGGACTTTTAATCAGTGACATGGTCACTCCCAACTTAACTGCACTTGAGGATGTACAGAAACAAGTAAATGATTTAGAGCGGCAGACGAATCAATACCGACACGAATTAAATACATTATTAGGCTTAAAACCAGAGACGATTGTTGTTCTGCAGGATACGGTATCACTACCGGATTTAGACGAAAAAGCGATTCTTACAGCGCTAGATAAAGTCACTGAGAGGCGCCCTGATCTGATGGCGTTAGAGGCAGGTTACCAGGCGCAAGATCAGCGCTACCGTGCTGCGATAATTGCTCAGTTCCCCTCATTAAATCTCGGGTTGACTCGCGCACGAGACTCTAGTGGCATTTATTCAAATGGTGTCGGGCTTACTTTATCGTTACCGATTTTGAACCGGAATCGAGGCGTCATTGCTATTGAAAAAGCGACACGGCAAAAACTGTATGACGAATATCAGCAACGTCTGGATATTACTAACAACGATGTTCATAAAATTCTGGATGATCAACAAATTAATGAACGACAGTTACAACAAGTAAAGCTAGGGGTAGCGCAGCTCTCCATCGCATCTAAAAATTCGGAGATTGCATTACAGCATAAAAATATCGATTCCCTTAGTTATGCAAATGTTCATGCGGCTTTACTAGCAAAACAACTTGAGGAGATTAACCTTCAGGAAAATATTCTCGAACAAAGAGTCGCGTTGCAGACCTTAATTGGCGGCGACCTGCCTTTCACAACCTCTCTAAAAAGCAACCACCCATGAGACCAAAAATTCTATTTTCCGGCTTAATTGCGGGCGTTGCGGTAATAAGTATATTGGTCTTATTTAAACTTAATGGTAACGCGCAGAAGACGACAGACGTAGCCGATAAGGTCGAGGAAGCTCCCAGTGTTTTAGTAAGAACGCAAATAGTTAATCAGAAATCCTTAGACCGCACATTGACTGCGTTCGGAGAGGTTATTACAGGGAGAGTGAGCACCATCAACGTCCCGCAAGCAGGACAAATTAACCAAATACTGGTGATCGTTGGTCAGCAAGTACGTCAGGGTGAAACACTTGCGATTTTATCGACGGATCCAAATGCTCAAGCGTCATATGCGCAGGCGCTAACGTCAGCAAAATTTGCTGCTAATGAACTTCGAAGAATAGAGGATTTAGCTTCACTTCAACTGGCTACGCAATCTCAGGTGGATAGCGCGAAAAAACAGTTAGATGATGCTGAGTCCAATTTACTGACACAAAAAAAATTAGGGAGCAATATCACAAATTTAAAAATACCAGCTCCATTTGACGGGGTTATAGCGAACCTAATAGTAGCTCAAGGAGAGCGTATTCCCGCAGGAGGTGGGATATTACAGCTCGGGCGCACAGATACTTTAAGAATTCAATTAGGAATTGAACCTGCGCAAAGCCGTTTGATCAGATCGGGTATGTCGGTGAACGTTACTTCTGTCCAAGACGTGTCCAAAATTTCTACTGTAAAAATAGGTGATGTACAAAATCTGGTTGATCCAAAAACGCAATTAGTTAACGCCTTTGTCGATTTACCCGCAAAAGCAAATTCAGCTCTTATTCCCGGCATGCGTGTGCAAGGATTAATTCATATCGGGAACAATCTTGTATGGGAAGTCCCAAGACAAGCCGTATTGAGTGACGAAAAAGGTGCCTATCTTTTTCAGATTTTAGACAGAAAAGCACATCGTATCCCGGTGACGAAAGTGATTGAAACTTCTAATACTTATGGCGTCGACGGAAATCTACATCCTTCAATTCCAGTAGTTGTGTTGGGCAATTACGAATTACAAGATGGAATGTCGGTACGTGAGGTTGGGCGATGAGCGCAATTACCTGGACGCAATCTCATCGTCGGTCGATACTATTTTTATTATTAATACTTGCTCTTGCAGGCGTTATTGCAGCATTAAAACTGCCGGTATCTTTATTTCCAACCATTGATTTTCCAAGAGTTGTTGTAGCACTAGATGCGGGAGATCAACCAGCAGAGCAGATGGAGATGTTAGTAACCCGACCTGTTGAAGAGGCGGTACGACGTGTACCCGGCGTACGCAATGTTCGTTCTACGACTAGTCGGGGATCTGCAGAAATTTCAGTCAATTTTGATTGGGGAAGAGATATGGCTTCCTCTGCTTTGCAGATCAATGCTGCCATTGCGCAAATATCCGTGCAATTGCCCCAAGGTACGCTCGTATCGACGCGGCAAATGGATCCAACCGTTTTCCCTATCATTGCCTATAGTTTGACGACAAACAGCCTTACGTCTACCCAATTACGCGATCTTGCAGAATACGATCTTAGACCCTTGTTATCGAGTATTGATGGTGTGTCACGGGTACAGGTTTTAGGCGGTAGTGTTGAGGAATATAGAGTAACTATCGATCCGATCAAACTAAAATCGGTTGATTTGACGTTTGACGATGTTTCTAAAATGCTCGCTAGTACCAATATCATTAGTGCGGTAGGACGATTAGAGGATCACTATAAATTGTATTTGGCTATTGCTAATAGCCGATTTGAAAATATTGAGCAAATTCGAAATAGCATTATAAAAAATCAATCGAATGGGATAGTGCATCTAAGTGACATTGCAGCGATTGAGCAATCAACTGTTCCCGGATGGACACGTGTGACTGCCGATGGAAAAAATGCCGTCTTATTTTCCGTTTATCAGCAACCTGGCAGTAATAGCGTGCAGATTGCATCAGACGTCAAAAAGAAGCTGAATGAATTCCAAGTGCAGTTACCCGCCGGAATAAAAATATCGAACTGGTACGACCAGAGCCAATTGGTATTGGCCTCTGCATCTAGTGTGCGCGATGCAGTATTAATCGGGGTTGCATTATCCGCACTGGTTTTACTTTTCTTCCTGCGCAACATCAAAGTAATGTTGATCGCTATCGTAGTTGTTCCAGCCGTTTTATCAACGACCGTTGTCTTACTCTATGTATTAGGGATGAGTTTCAACATCATGACTTTGGGTGGAATGGCCGCGGCAGTGGGTCTAATCATCGATGACGCAATTGTCATGATCGAACATATCATCCGTAGATTACAAGACAATAATGGCAAGATGCATGAGCGGGTCATGGCCGCCGCTTTGGAGTTTATTCGGCCACTAGCTGGCTCTAGCGCATCCACACTAATTATTTTTGTTCCGTTGGCTTTTTTGACTGGTGTCACCGGGGCTTTTTTTAAGGCACTGTCGTTGACGATGGCTGCGGCTCTGTTTATTTCGTTCCTAGTCACATGGTTGGCGGTTCCGCTACTTGCCGATAAATTCTTAAACTCAAAGGATGCCGACCACAAAGTTGAAACGCGCTTGATTCGTTGGATGCATACTAGATATGAAAAGCTTTTACATACTCTTCTTACTCGACCAATCCTGATTTTGTTTGGTGTTCTACCTTTGGCTTTATTAGGTTGGATTGCTTTTCAACATGTTGGATCGGGTTTTATGCCATCCATGGACGAAGGTGGTTTTGTTCTTGATTATCAAAGTGCTCCCGGAACTGCATTGACAGAAACAGATCGTTTGCTAGTCCAGGTTGAAGACATTGTCAGAGCAACCCCAGATGTAGAAACTTATTCCAGACGTACCGGTACGGGCCTTGGCGGTGGTTTGAGTGAGGCTAATCAAGGCGATTTTTTCGTCCGTCTGAAGCCTTTTCCACGTCGTCCGGTAGAGGAAGTGATGGACGATATACGTACCAAAGTAGAGCATCAGGTTCCTGGGCTAAAGATTGAAATGGCTCAGTTAATGGAAGATTTAATCGGAGATCTGACCGCTGTACCTCAGCCAATTGAAATTAAGTTATTTTTAGCCAGTCCAAATCAATCAGGAGTAATTGCCGCCAGAGTTGCTGATGCCATCTCAAAAATTCAAGGTGTTGTGGATGTGAAAAACGGTATCAATCCCGCGGGTGATGCACTTGAAATACATATCGATCAAGTGAAGGCCGCAGTCGAGGGAATGGATATTGATACCGTGACAAAAAGTATAGACACAGCATTAAACGGTAATGTTGCAACCCAGGTAGCCAATAGCATAAAAACCATTGGTGTTCGTGTTTGGGGTCCTAAGTCGATAAGAAATACTGACACCGATTTGAAGAGTCTGTTGGTTAGAGCACCAGATGGACATATGTTTCCATTAAGTCGGGTAGCCACCATCATTGCTGTCACAGGCCAACCTCAGATCGCACGTGAAAATCTGAAACGAATGATCGCTGTCACCGGGCGGATTAGCGGCAGAGATCTTGGTTCGGTTATTGCAGACGTAAAAGTAGTGATGGCTCAAAAAAATCTACTTCCAAAAGGTAGCTACTATCAATTAGGTGGGCTATATGAGCAACAGCAGATTGCTTTCCAGGGATTACTTTCGGTTTTTGCTGCGGCAAGTACCTTAGTCTTTCTATTACTGTTGTTTATATATGAAAGTTTCCGGTTGGCGATTGCTATTTTATTGACTGCTTTGCTCGCAGTATCGACGGTATTTATTGGTCTTTGGATTACCCATACAGAATTGAATATTTCCGCGATGATGGGTATGACAATGATTATCGGAATGGTGACTGAAGTCGCCATTTTCTATTTTTCTGAACAACAAGATCTAATTACGCAAGAAGATCTGCTCGCTTCAATGATACATGCAGGTATTAACCGCATGCGCCCGATTGCGATGACGACGATCGCAGCGATTTTGACTTTACTACCATTGGCGTTTGCGATCGGACAGGGATCGGAGATGCAACAGCCTTTAGCCATCGCCATTATTTCAGGCCTTATTTTTCAATTGCCACTAGTATTATTGGTTATGCCAGTGGTGTTTTATCTGATGCGTGACAAACATGTACCTTAACTTTAAAAGGAAATCGAAATGCTTACTATGATTAAAAAGAATACGATGGTATCGACCGCATTTGTACTGCTCTCAATAGTTACTGTTGCAGCTTTTGTGCCGCCTGCAATGGCGACTGATTTGAACTATCGTGTAACCAATACGCAGCATTTGGATGGTGATATTAGATGGGATTATTTAACATTTGACGCTGATCACCAAAGACTGTTTATTACTAGAGGAGATCACGTTGATGTATTTGATTTGGCTACAAAGACTGTTACAGCAATGATCCCGAATACGAACGGTGTTCATGGTGTTGCACTAGCGCCTGCGTTAAATAAAGGATTCACAAGTAATGGTAAAGATAATTCGGTAACTATTTTTGAGTTATCTTCACTCAAAATAGTAGGCACTGTTCCAGTAGGAAAAAAGCCAGATGCAATTATTTTTGATTCCTTTAGTCAGCGCGTATTTGTCGCAAATGGCGACTCAATGAATTTAACCGTGATTGATGCGGTATCCCAAAAAATATTAGGGACTATTATGCTGGACGGCAAACCAGAATTTACGGCTGTTGACGGCAAAGGAAAGTTATTCGTGAACGTCGAGGATAAAAATCAATTAGTCTCGATTGATACTCAAAAAATGAACGTGTTAAAAAAGATTGATTTGACATCTGTCTGCGATGAGCCAGCCGGATTATCTATTGATACGCAGCATGAAATACTATTCTCCGGATGCCACAATCAAAAGATGGCTATCGTTGATGGGCAAACCGGAAAAATTATTGGTTCTCCTGCTATTGGTAAGGGAAGTGATGCGACCGTTTATGATCAAGAACGTCAGCTAGCATTTAGCTCTAATGGCGATGGAACCTTAACGGTTGTTGGTGTCGACGCAAAAAATACTTATATGACTAAGCAGACTGTAAAGACGATGGTGACTGCAAGAACAATGGCACTCGATACCGTATCGCACAATATTTACCTTGTTGCAGCAGAGTTAGATGTACCCGCTAAGGCTTCAGAAAATCAGCGTCCAAAATTGAAGCCTGAATCATTTACGCTAATCACCGTTTCTTCCAACTAAATTTGTAATAGATTGACTTTGGATGGGAAGATATTTGACTGCTAAAGTCGAATATCTTCCTATAATTCAGATCCCAAAAATACTTTTCCGTACTTAAGATATGCCCTCTATTTATTACCGACTGAGAGCACCAAAAATTGTTTGTCCACGACTGTCGGTAGATAAATGACTTTAGTTTTCTTGTCCATTGCCATAGTCTTTGCACCTTGAGCAGTGACTACATTGTCCAGTACTTTGTAGTGATCACTGTCCAACTGTTTAATGACCGTTAAAGATCCCCCTCCATCGCCGTTAGAAGAGAAAATCGTTGCAGTTTCCTGATCGTAGATGACTGCATCTGGATGCTCGCCAATAGTAACCTCTGCAATTACTTTTCCATTTTTTGCATCGGTAACTATCATTGCTTTATTTTGGCAAACTGAAAATAAGCGATCATTCGGAATATCGATTGCTAAACCAGTAGGTTCGTCACAATTTTTTAAGTGCCAGCTGGAGATCAGTTTATTCGTAGCGACATCAATCGCATTGAGTTGGGATTTATCTTCAATATTAAAAAAAATCTTACCTGCGTTATTACTAACTGCGAACTCAGGTCTGCCGTTAGTGGGAATGCTTGCGATAACTTTCATACTGGTGCCGTCAATCACTGTCACATTGGCAGTTTTTCCATTAAATACGAATAATTTTTTGGAATTAGGTTCGTACAATATGGCATCAGGATTAACGCCGTCGACTTTAATCTCTTGCTTTACCTTCAGCGTGTCTAAATCAAATACCGTTACCGAATTTGTCTTGCCATTGCTGGTAAAACCTAATTTCAGATCCTCTGCAAATGCTACGCCATGAACTCCCATCGTGCTCGGAATCTGATCAATTAGTTTTCCGCTTGGTAATTCAAACACTTCAACCCGGTCACCTCTGGTAACAAACAGGCGGTGCCGGACTGGGTCAATATCCGTATAGTCCCATTTACTTACAGAACCTAAGGACCATTTTTGTAACACTGCGAAGTTTTTTTCAGCAGAATAAGATGGTTGTTGTATTAAGCAAATCGTCGCGATTATTCCGGTGCAGATAGCACTCTTTTTTGGTCGAAAGTTCATATATATTTCCTGTACTTAGTAATTAATATTTAAGCCAAGTTGATAAGTCGCGCCGTAAAATTCACGCTGAATGGTACGATTAGAGCTTGCCTCTACAAATTTCAATGGCGTGTTTGTCAAATTTTTAGCATTAAAATAAATTGAGACATTGTCGTTAATATCGTAAGAGCTACCGAAGTCCATAGAAGTGCGTGGCTCAGAGAAAACGTCTGTCGCGCTGCTGCCACCTATCGCCCATAAATTACGTGAAACATAGTAAGCGCCTAAACGTAAATTAATTCCTTTTTTCTCATAAAAAATATTAGCGTTAGCAGTCTGCTTAGAGGTTGACGGCATACTCGAATATTCGCCTGGCCTGATTTCAAAGCGAGAATTTACATAGGTGTAGTTGGTGCCTACGCCAAGCCCACTCCATACATCGGGTAATTGCTTAAAGCGTTGTTCATAATTGAACTCCAATCCTGTCGCGCGTGATTTTCCAGTGTTGGCATAGGAATAGACGTGAGCAACTCCGACAAAGCCTGCAAATAATCCATTATTGGGGAAGGTTTGATTTGTCAGGTTATTCGCGATGTAATTACTAATTTCTTTGTCAAATATCCCAAGAGATAGGATCCCAGAGTTAGGCAAATACTGTTCTAAAGAGACGTCAAACGAATTTGCCGTGGCTGGCTTTAGTGAGGGATTTCCTTGAGACACGGTATTCGCACTGGGATCGATATTTAACGAGGCGTTCACCTGATTGAAACCAGGTCTAGCGATAGTGGATGAGTACGCAGCGCGTAATAGCAACGATTTATTTAGTTCGATACGTGCTTGAATGCTCGGGAAGAAATTTGTATAAGATTTGCTTTGGCTAACTGGAGAAATAAATGCATTGCCGTTTGCATCAACACCTTTAGCATTTGCATCATATGTTCCACGAGTGCTTTCAAACCGTAAGCCCGTAATAATTCCTACGTTCCCCAAGGTCATTTGATATTGTCCATACGCGGCATAAACGTCCTCTTTATCTTTTTGATACTGAAGCGCTGCATTTGTAAGGTTATCGTCACTGATGATTTGTTTAGCTGCCAGCTGATTTTGTAGCAAATCAGGACTTAATTGTGGTCCATTTTGATATGCGCCATCATAAAAAGTAATTCCTGGGCCATATGAGGCGTTTGACATTGATATCGAGGAAATTCCGTTATAGGAGTATGGTTGCCCCCTTACTTCACGTGTGCGTAATCTTGCACTTACACCTGTTTTTACACTTTCTGAGTCGAAGTTGCCCCATTTGACTGGTAGCTTTAAATTCCCTGCGACTGACCATTCTTTATCTGAAATATTCTGTGTACTATTTTGAAATTTAACTAAATTGTAGTTCGCAGGGTTGAGGTAGTCGGCGCCGTTTACTCCGAACGATGGAGTGTTTCCCGTGCCCAAATTATTGTAGCTAATGGTTGGTGGAGTGATCGTTGTCGAGCCAATAATGAACGGCGTTCCAGCAGCCGGAGTATAGTTAAAGTCAGAATTGTAATCGTACTTTTTGTCGTACGAACCTTTAGTCATACCGATACGGTAATCGAGAATTTTTTCGTCAAATTGATTTTTACCGCCGAGCACAAAAACCTGATTATTAATCGTTTCTTTTTCTTGCCGTAGTGTCTTATCGAATCCATTGACACTCAAGCCATCGATAAATCCTGTCGCCGTTTGAACCGGATTGCCATCAGGGGTAATGGTTAATCTTTGGCGCAACACGGTTTCTGTATAACCTGCATCAAAGGCTCTAACGTAGTAACTATTTTTTGCATCAGGTTGGTAGCCTAAATCTATACCCACGCCGTGGCGCTTACGATTGTATTGATACCAGCGCTGATCCCATCCTGCATAAGCAAGAGGTGAATGAGTATTGTCATCAAGAAAAGCGGGTTCTACGTCATCGATTCCGCGTTTATCTTCATAATAGGCAGCAGTAACTACGATAGAAAATGGATTGTCTGAAAAAGCAGTGATCGCTGATTTAGTGGCACCACTTCCACCAAACCGGCCACCTGCGGAGAATGACAAATCAGTAATCCCTGTTCCTCTTAATTGTTCTCTTCCGGTACCTAGTCGGCCTTCAAAAAAAGGCTTTCCATTTAATGGAGCGGTCTTTGGAGTGATCTCAATCGTCCCTCCCAGAGCCTCGGCGTCTTGTTCGGGGAGATTAGTTTTTGTGACAGTAATCGCACCCACAAGACCGGTGGGGATCGCATCCAATGCAACAGCGCGTCCTCCGCTAAATGGTGTTGCGTTGTTGGATGGTGGTAATCGTAGGCCTCCAAAGGTTGTGCTATTGAGATCAGCATCTAAACCTCGGATGTTAATAAATCGACCTTCGCCAGTATCTGTTTCTAAGGAAATACCTGGGATTCGTCTCACTGACTCTGCGATATTTACATCGGGCAATTTTCTCATGTCTACTGCGGTCATCAAATTGATTAAATTTGGTGCTTCCTCTTGGGCTTTGCGTGCAATACCATTTGAAGTACGTTGAGCCTCGATGACAACTGTCTCGATTGCAGAATTTTGAGGTGCATCCTCTGCAGCAAATGCAGAAGAAATACATATCTGTGATATGAGCACGGATAGTAAAGTTTTATGTTTATTTAGTGTTCGCATAATAGATAGTGGTTAGATGCCAGGGCAAATTTTTCAAGCCGGAAATCAATACTTCGCACTCGCAAAAGTTTTAAAAAAATTTCAGAAAATGTTGATTTCAAAACCGGAGATCAAACAATCTCATGATTCGTTTTGATTGATAGAAGTCTTCGCATTCGTCGGGTTGTGAACGCGAAGAAAAGCACTTAAATTGCTTTAAATTTTTGCTTCTATGAGGCGGGAGAGTAGAGGGGGTTTATTACAAGGAGACGACATTTAATTTTTCTTAAAATATCGTTGTATTTTGAAAAAATTAAGGATGCTTTAAGTTTTTAATCGCTATGGTGGTAAGTTTTTAATTTGAAAATACGAGCACAAACTAACGGCACATCCGTCTAATTAAATATTCTGAATCTCAGTAAGCGTCCGACGCAACCATCTAGCAATGATGAAATGAACGCGCCACACTCCTTCGTTTCAAAGTTAAGGAGAAGGCATGAGCCACGACCCA